>NZ_JBJGZD010000005.1:0-245818 GCF_054050335.1 Geodermatophilus sp. SYSU D00698 | reverse complement strand
GGCCGCGCCCCCCCCGGCGGCCGGCCCCACGCGGCGGTCGATCAGGCGCCGGGGCGTCCGCCGGCGAGCTCGCGGGCGGAGGCGGCCTCGTCGGGCGCGAGGTCGGCGCTGCGCTCCTGGCGCTCGATGGCCCGGTGGTAGGCCTCCCAGGCCTGGTCCGGGGTGACGCCCAGTGCCGCGGCGATCTGCTCCCAGCTCGCCCCGCCGCGCAGCGCGGCGCGGAAGCCGGTCAGCTGGCTGTCGTGGGCCTTGCGGGCGATGACCTCGCCGAGCGCGAGGATCTCCAGGGACTCCGGCACGTCGAGGGAGGTCTGCTCGCTCAGCAGCGAGGCCCAGTCGTCGTCGTTCCGGTCACGGACGGTGTTGAGAGTCGTCGCCCCGGAGTCCCGCCGGCTCAGGAAGTCGAGGCGGGTGGCGGCCGTCTGGAGCGAGAACTCCTGCTCCAGGGCCTCGGGAGTGATCTGCATGCCCCCACCTTCCCCGAGGAACCGGACGGTCGCGACCGGCTGCGACGCGGATCTCCCCCGGTCAGCGGAGGGCCCGCACCCAGGGTGGGTGCGGGCCCTCCGGAGCGTGTCAGCCCGGCGTCACTCGTCCTCGACGCCCACGGCCTCCTTGGCCACCGCGGCCAGCGCCACCTGCGCGGCGCTGATCACGTCCGACCGGTTCTTGTGCGTCTCCTCGTACCGGATGAGCACGTTGATCTGGCGCGGGTCGCGCAGGGCCTTGGCGGCCTCGGCGGCGTCCGGGGTCGACAGCGAGTCGAAGCCCTTGACGGGCAGCTCGTCGGCGGAGACGTCGCCGAGCTCCTCGCGGGCGGCCCGGGCGGCGTCGGCGGCCTCGCGGTTGCCCTCGCGGTCGGCGACCCGCTCGGCCCGGCGCAGCGCGGCGCTCCGGCCGGCTCCCAGGGTCTCGCGGACGGCGCCCGCGAAGCCGCTGGCCTTGCTGGCGGCCTGCCCGATCTCCTCGCCGACCTTCTGCCGCCGCTGCTCGGCGGTGTCCAGGGCCTCGTTCACCCGGCTGGCGACGAAGCGGTACGGGGCGACGACGGCCCGGCTCGCGGCGCCGGCGACCTGCTGGAAGGGCGTGGGCCGCAGCGCGGCGGGCCCGCCCAGCGCCTCCTCGGCCAGCACGACGCGCAGCCAGTCGACGGTCGCCTCGTGGGCGGTGACCAGACCCTCGGCGAGCCGCACGACCTTCTCGAGGCCGGCCTTCTGGCCGAGCACCTTGAGGTACAGGGCGCGGTCGAGCAGCTGGTGCTCGAGCACGAGGTCCTGCAGCAGCGCCTCCTCGATGGGCGCGGCCTGCTCGAAGGTGGCCTTGAGGACGGCGCCCAGCCGGCCGAGGCTCGGGGTCACGACGTCCGGCACGCCACCGAGCTCGCGCAGCTCGGCGGTGATCAGGCGGGTCCGCTCGGCGGCGTTGTCGGCGTTCTGGGTCAGCTCGCGGCGGACGGCGTCGGTCCGGGCCTGCAGCACCCGGGTGCGGGCGATCTGCTCCTCGGTCTGGCTGAGCAGGACGAGCGCGCGGAGCTGGTTGACGATCTTGGCGTTGTCGTTGTCGGTCACGGCGGGGACTCCAGTGATCGGGGACGGCCTGACCCCCTCTTCCTGCCCCGTCACCGGACACTGCTAACAACAGCAAGCGGATTGCTAGCAGTGAGGCACGTCACGTCCCCGGCGGCACCCAGTCGGTCGAGATGCCCAGCTGCTCCCCGATCGCCCGCATCTCCGTCTCGAACAGCGGCGCGGCGTCGACCAGGGCGAACCTCAGGTGCCCGAAGACCTCCATGCAGACCAGTCCGTACAGGCGCACCCAGCAGGAGAGGAAGACCGCCATCACGCCCAGCGGGAGCTCGACCGGGAACGTGGCGCACCAGGTGCGCAGCTGGTCCCGGAAGTCGGGCTCGAGGTCGGCGTCGGCCGGGACGGGGAACGGCCGCTGGAGGTACACGGCCGCCAGGAGGGCGGCGAAGATCCCCCCGAAGCGGCGGCCGGCGACCGCGGCCGGCCCGTCGCCGGTCTCGTCGGGGACGACGCCGTCGGCCGCGGAGCCGAAGAGCAGCCCGAACTCGGGCGGGTGGCCGACCGCCCACGCACGGAAGGCGCGTGAGGTGACCAGCAGCTGCGCGCCGGGCCGGGGCGGGACGACGGCGTCGCGCGCGGCCTCGAGGTGGTCGCACAGCTCGTCGTAGAGGTCGGCCACCACCTGCTCGACGAGCTCCTCGCGGCTGGCGTAGTAGCGGTACAGCGCGGGCGCGGTCAGCCCGACCTCGCGCGCGATCGCCCGCAGCGCCAGCCCGTCGGGCCCGTGCTCGACCAGCACGCGGCGGGCCGCGCTCCGGATGTCATGCAGCGTCTCGGCGCGCAGCCGCTCGCGCCTGCCTCCCGGCTCCGCCACGGCCGACCACCTCCCGGGGTTGACGTCAGTGAACGGTGTATGCAGAGTTATCGCCGTTCGCTAACGGTGTTCACCCAGCTTAGCGGGAGAGGGAGGGGCTGCCGTGTTCGAGGCTCTCGGACGAGTGGTGTACCGACGGCGACGGTGGGTGCTGGCGCTCAGCGCCGTCGCCGTCGTCGTCGCCGGTGTGTGGGGCACGGGCGTCTTCGGCCGGCTGACCGGCGGCGGCTTCGAGGACCCGGGCAGCGAGAGCGCCCGGGCCGCCGGGCTGGCGGTCCGCGAGCTCGGCCGCGACGACTCCGATGTCGTCGTCCTGTACCGCAGCGACGACCTGACCGTCGACGACCCCGCCTTCCGGGACGCGGTCGCCACGTCCCTGACCGGGCTCCCCGACGGCGTGGTCGAGCGGGCCACGACCTGGTTCGACACCGGCGCCGCGCCGCTGGTGAGCGAGGACCGCCGCTCCACCTACGCCGTGCTGCAACTGGCCGGGGACGCCGACGCGCGCACCGCGGCCGTCGACGTGGTCGAGGACCGGCTGTCCGCGCCCGGCCTGGAGACGTCGATCGGCGGCGCCACCACGGTGGAGCGCGACATCAACGAGCGGGTCAGCGCCGACATCGCCCGCGCCGAGGCGATCTCGCTGCCGGTGCTGGCGGTGCTGCTCGTCGTCGTGTTCGGGAGCCTGGCGGCCGCGAGCCTGCCGCTGGCCATCGGCGTCACCGCGATCCTCGGGGCGTTCACCGCGCTGCGGGTGGTCAGCCTGTTCACCGAGGTGTCGGTGTTCGCGGTCAACATCGTGACGATCCTCGGCCTGGGGCTGGCCATCGACTACGGCCTGTTCGTCGTCAGCCGGTTCCGCGAGGAGGTGCGCCGGCAGGCCACCGTCGAGGACGCGCTGGCGCGCACGATGGCGACGGCGGGCCGCACGGTCGCCGTCTCCGGGATCACCGTGGCGCTGTCACTGGCCGGGCTGGTGGTGTTCCCGCAGGTGTTCCTCCGCTCGATGGGCTTCGGCGGGGTGAGCGCGGTGCTGGTCGCGATGCTCGCCGCGCTGACCCTGCTGCCCGCGCTGCTGGCGGTGCTCGGGACGCGGGTGGACGCGCTGTCGGTGCCGTGGCGCCGCCGGGCGCGGCACGCTGCGTCCGGCCGCGGCGCGTGGGAGCGCATCGCGCGCGGCGTCATGCGCCGGCCGGTGGTGGTGACCGTCGCCGTCGTCGGGCTGCTGCTGGTGCTGGCGCTGCCGTTCCTGCGGGTGCAGTTCGGCGCGATCGACGTCCGCGCGCTGCCCGCCGGCACGGAGAGCCGCGTGGTGGCCGAGACGATCGACCGCGACTTCCCACCGGCGCCGTCGGGCCCGGTGACCGCCGTGGTCGGCCTGCCCGACCCGGTCGACTCCCCCGCCGGCGCCGCCGCGCTCGAGGCCTACGTCGCCGACGTCGCCGCGCTGCCGGAGGTGGACGGCGCGACGGTGACCGGCGCGGCCGGCACGACCGCGCGGGTGGCGGTGGCCTACGACGGCGACCCGGTCGACGCCGGCGCCCGCGCGCTGGTCGCCGACGTCCGCGACGTGCCCGCCCCGCCGGGTGGCGAGGTGCTCGTCGGCGGCGAGAGCGCGGTGATGACCGACCTGCTGGACAGCCTCGGCTCGCTGCTGCCGTGGATGGCGCTGACCGTCGTCTCGACGACGTTCGTGCTGCTGTTCCTGGCCTTCGGGTCGGTGGTGCTGCCGGTCAAGGCGGTGCTGGTGAACGTGCTGTCGCTGGGCGCCTCGTTCGGCGCGCTGGTGTGGATCTTCCAGGACGGGAACCTCTCCGGCGTCCTGGGCTTCACCCCGACCGGTTTCATCGAGGCGACCCAGCCGATCCTGGTGCTGGCCATCGTGTTCGGGCTGTCGATGGACTACGAGGTCTTCCTCATGTCCCGGATACGCGAGCAGTACGACCTGACCGGCGACAACACCACCGCCGTCGCCACCGGGCTGCAGCGCACCGGCGGGATCATCACCAGCGCGGCGCTGCTGCTGCTCGTGGTGATCGGGGCGTTCTCCACCTCGGGGATCACCTTCATCAAGATGATCGGCGTCGCGATGGCGATCGCGATCGTGCTGGACGCGACCGTCGTCCGGACCCTGCTGGTGCCGGCGACGATGCGGCTGCTGGGGCGGGCCAACTGGTGGGCGCCGGGGCCGCTGGGCCGGTTCTACGCCCGGTACGGCATCCGCGAGTCCGACGGCGGGGACCCGGCCGCCCCGGTGTCGCCGCCGCGGGTGCCGGAGCCGGCCGGCGTCGGGTGAGTGCGGGTCGCACCGGCTCCGCGGGACCGCCGCGGAGCCGGTGCGGCGTCTCAGCGCGCCGGCGCCGGGGGGACCGGGGGCCGGCGGCGGGTCTCCAGCCGCAGCACCGGCTGGGTCAGCTGCGCCAACGCGGCACAGCGGGCGCAGACCGGGCCGGGGTGCGTCTCGGCGGCGCAGGTGTCACACAGCACGCGGGTCTCCTCGCTCGGGGGTCCGTCAGGACCCGGGAGCCAGAACATGCCACCCACCTGCGACGTCGTGCCCGCCTGTGGGACGGGTGTGACGTCTCGTCAGCGATCCGTCATCGAAGCCGGCGACGACGGCGCGGCGGGACCGCTCCCCCACCCCGGGCGGCGGCGCACGACGGCGGTCGCGACGGGGCGGGACGCAGGCGGGCAGGTGCAGACCTGCGCGGGACAGCGGTGCGAGGAGCTCAACGGGACCTCCCGGGACGGTGGGCGCCGAGGATGACGGCGCCCCGTCCGCGGCGGGAGCCCGGGCGCGCCGGTGGGACGAGACGTCACCCGATCGACCCACCCCGTTCCCCCGTCCGGCACACACCGGCCGCTGACGGGGCGCGCAGGCGCCGGATGTCGACCTGCGGTCGCCTCAGGAGGGCCCGAGACAGCAGCCCGCCGACGGCGGGCGGGAGGACGGACGGTCGGGTCCTCTCCTGCCCCGTGCCCCTCCTCCGTCCCACCTGCCTCACCGTCTGACACCAGAAGGTCACGGCGCGTCCGGGATCAGCGACACCGGCCGGTTCCCGACCTACTCTCCCCGGGGCCGGCGCGGAGAGCGCCCGGCACTGCACAGGAGGACGCCGCGCATGACGACCACGCTGGTGCGGGGCGCCAACGCACCGCTGCGCTCGGCATCGCAGCAGCCGGCCGCCCAGGTCCGGGTCGAGCTCGGCTGGCGCGGTGCCGGCGTGCCCGCCGTCCTGACCGCGGTCGCCTGCGACGACCGCGGCCGGGCACTGAGCCCGGCGCACCAGGTCACCTGGCAGCGCCCGACGTCGACCGGCGGCAGCGAGCGCTTCGAGGTGCTCGTCGACCTGCGCGCCACCCCGGACGACGTCGCCGGCGTCGTCCTCGCGCTGGACGTGCCCGGTCCCGGCGCGCGGGCGCTGACCGGCCTGACCGCGACCGTGCGCACCGCGTCCGGCGAGCCGCTGGCCGCCTACCCGGTGGAGGACCTGCCGGACGCCCCCGGCCTGCTGGTGACCGAGGTGTACCGCCGCTCGGGCCAGTGGAAGGTCCGCGCGATCGGCCAGGGCCTCACCCAGGGCCGGGCGGGACTCCTGCGCTCGGTGGGCCTCCCGGGCTGACCGGGACAGACCACGGCCGCGGACGACTTCAGGCGTCGCCGCCAGGGCCGATACCGATACTCGACCGACCCGCACCTCGGTGTGGGGCCCACCGACGGGGGGAACCGATGCTCGTCCCTCGCGTGCCCACAGGCCCGCGGCCGACCGCCGGGAGCGCCGCGTGACTGGCCCCGGTGGAGCCGGCCCCTGGGGGGCCTGGCCGTCCGGACCCACGGGCAACGCGCCCGCACCGGGCGGGTTCCCCTCGCCCGGCGGGTTCCCGTCGATGGGCGGCTTCCCGTCCCCCGGCGGGTTCCCGTCCCCCGGCGCACCCGTCCCGGGCCCGCTCGGGAGCACCGGCTCCCCGTGGGGTCCGACGCCCGCCGGGGCGCCGGCCGGGCGGGCGACGCCGCCGGTCGCCCTGCTGGCCGCGGCGCTGCTCGCCCCGCTGGTGACCGTGCCGTTGCTGTTCCTCGGCGGATGGGGCTGGCACGTCCTCGGCTGGGCGGTCGCCACCTTCGGCGCCGCCGCGCTGCTCATCGCCGCCACGCTCGCCGACACACGGCGCCGGGCCTCCGCCTGGTACCTCGGCCGCGACGGCCTGGTGAGCGCGCTGCGGCTGGGCACCGTCGTCCTCGCCCTGCTCGCCGCCGGTGCGCACGCCTGGCTGTTCGCCGACTGGTTCTCCCGCCTCGAGGTGTTCGCGTGACCCTGCGAGCCATCAACACAGCACTCCCCCGCCGCGCGACCGCGCTCCTGCTGGTCTGCCTCGGCGCCGTCCTCGCGCTGACCGGCCTCGCCGTCCCGGCGGCCGCCGCGCCGTCCCCCGTGGGCACCGCCGCGCTGCAGGACCTCGGCGCCTGCCTCGCCGACCAGCAGCAGGCCGACGTCCTGCTGCTCGTGGACGAGAGCGGCAGCCTCGGCCGCACCGACCCCGGCGACACCCGGGTCGCCGCCGCGCAGCTGCTGCTGGCCCGCCTCGCCGACACGGCCGCCCGCAGCGGCGCGACCGTCGACCTCGCCGTCAGCGGCTTCTCCGCCGGGGTCCGCGGGGCGCTGGACTGGTCGCCGCTGACCGAGGGCTCCCTGCCCGACGCCTCGGCCGCGGTCGCGGACTTCGCCGGCCGCGACGACGGCTTCGAGACCGACTACTGGACGGCGCTGACCACGGCCCGCCAGCAGCTGGTCGACCACCGCGACCCCGCGTCGGCCCGCCCGTGCCAGGCGCTGGTGCTGTTCACCGACGGCCAGTACGAGCTGTCCGCCCGCGACACCGACGCCGAGCGCCGGCAGTACGGCGAGACCCTGCCGATCCCCGGCGCGGAGGGCGTCCCGATCACCTCGGACGACGCCGCCGCCCAGGTGGCCGAGGCCGGCCGGAGCGACCTCTGCCGGCCCGGCGGCGTGGCCGACCAGCTCCGCGAGGACCGCATCCTGCTCATCGCGCTGGGCCTGACCGGCGACGGCGTGGACCTGGGCCTGCTCGGGAGCATCGCCGAGTCCGCGCCGTCCCCGTGCGGCCAGGCCGCCCCCTACGGCCTGTTCCTCTCCGCCGACGACGTCCAGGACCTGGTGCTCGCCTTCGACGCCGTGGGCGACCCGGCCAACCCGCCGCAGCCGGTGGACGAGAAGGGCGTCTGCGTGGGCGCGGCCTGCCCGCAGCAGGCGCACACCTTCACCCTCGACGCCTCGATCACCTCCATCCACCTCGTGGGCACGTCCGACGCGGCGGGGATCGACGTCTTCGTCCAGCCGCCCGGCGTGCCGCAGCCGCAGCTGCTGCGCTACGACGCCGCCCGGCCCTCGGGCGTCCTCCCCGCCGGCGCGGTGGGCCTCGACTACACCTGGTACGCCGACGGCGCCTTCTCGGTCGACGCGTCGATCCCGGCCGGCGGCGCCAACTGGTCGGGCCCCTGGCGGGTCGTCTTCGTCGACCCGACCGGGCAGAACCCGGACGCCGTCACCCGCACCCAGCTGACCATCCAGGCCGACCTGGCCGCGGTCGTCGGCCCAGGGGCTCCCGTCGAGTGGCGGGTCGGCGAGGACGTCGGACCGCTGTCGTTCGCGCTCGTCCGCTCGGACGGGACACCGGCCGCGCTCGGCGACCCGGCGCCCACCCTCGCCCTCGACGTCGCGCTGCGCGCGGACGACGGCACCGAGGCCGTGCTGGCCACCGCCGTCCCCGGTCCGCAGCTGGGCGCCGTGCGGCTGACGGTGCCCGCGGACTTCCCGCCGGGCCCCGCCGAGCTGCGCACCTCGCTCGCGGTCACCACGGTCAGCGGCCAGGTGCTGCAGCCGCAGGTGCGCACCGCGCAGGTCGACGTCCTCCCGCCGCTGGGCTTCCCGACCGTCTCCGCCGACCCGGTCGACTTCGGCCGGCTGGAGGGCACCGAGCCCAGCGACACCGTGACGATCCCGGTCACCGGCCCCGGCTGCGTGTGGGTGGGGTCCGCGACGCTCGACGTCCACCCCGCCGGGGTCGACGAGGTCACCGCGACCTCGCCGCACGGCAGCGCGGAGGAGTGCCTGGAGGTCGCCGAGGGCGACACCGGGGAGCTGACGGTGCAGCTGGAGAGCGGCGTCGTCGAGGCCGGTGACCTGCGGGGCGACCTGGTGCTGCGCGCGGCGCCCGAGGGCGTCGACGCCGGCGAGCGCGAGGCCCGCGCGGTCGACGTGCGGGTGGCCTACGGCGCCGAGCTCGTCCGCCCGGCCGACACCGGCGTGCTCATCGGTGTCTTCCTCGCCGCGCTCGTCGTCGGCATCGGCCTGCCGGTGCTGGTGTTCCTCCTCGGCCGCCGGATCGCCGCCAAGCTGCCCGACAAGCCCCTGCAGTCGACGCTGCTGGACGTGCGGGTGGGCCCGGGCGGGCTGTCCGGCGCCGCGCCGGACCGCACGTGGGACCCGGTCCCGCCGCCCGGCGGCGGCCGCAAGCAGGCCGTCCTCTCGGGCGTCCCGGTGCGGGCCCGCGCCGGCGTGAAGCTCACCGAGGCCGGCTACGCCGAGGTCGAGGACCGGGCGCGGGTCGGCGTGTCCGGCGCGCCGGGCGGACGGGCGCCGAAGTCGCTCGCCGCGCGGCTGCCGCTGGCCCTGGCCGGCAGCTGGACGCTGCTGCTGGACCGGGCGACGGCGGCCTCCGACGCCGCCGAGGTCCCGGCCCGGCTGCTGCTCGTCGTCGACGCGGTGGCCACCGCGGAGCAGCGGGAGGCACTGCTGTCCCGTGTCCGCGCGGAGGGTCCCGGCGCCGTCGACAGCCTGCGGGCCGCGGCCCGGGAGAGCGCCGACGCCCCGACGGCTCCCCCGCCCCCGCCGGACCCGTTCGGCGGCCCCTCGGGCGGGAGCACCCCGCCCGGCGGCGGCCCGGCGCCGGACCCGTTCGGCGGCAGCCCCGCGCCGGCGTGGCCGGGCGGGGGCGGCTCGTGGCCGCCGGCGACACCGGCGTCGCCGGCACCGCCGGCGCGCGACCCGTTCGCCGGGGGCGGCGGCTCCCCGTGGCCGTCCCCCTCCTCCGACCCGTCCCGGCGCTGACGGCGCCACGCACCCCGCACTGACCTGGAGACCCCGTGTACAAGATCTGCGTCGTCGGCCTGGGCGGCTCGGGCGGCAAGACCCTGCAGTTCCTCATGGACCAGCTGCGCTCGGAGCTGTCCGCGAAGGGCTGGACCGCCGACCACCTGCCCCGGTGCTGGGAGTTCGTGCACATCGACGTGCCCTCGGCGCCCGACGGCGTCGGCCCCGGCCTGCCGCAGACCGTGCCGGCGCAGGGCGGCACGTACATCCCGGTGAGCAACCCCACCGACAGCTACGCCGTCCTCGACTCGGCGCTGCAGACCACCCTCTCCTCCCAGCCCAGCGGCAGCCAGCTGCGCCAGCTGGCCCGCTGGCGCCCGGACCCGGGCAAGGTGACGACACCGATCACCGAGGGCGCCGGTCAGTACCGGGCGGTGGGGCGGCTGCTGACCCTGGCCCGGGCCGGCCTGGTCTACGACCGGCTGGTCCCGGTGGCCGAGCGGCTCAACCAGGGCGCGGCCGACAGCGACCTGCGCACGCTGTCGAACCTGCTCAAGCTCGACGACAAGGGTTCCCAGGGCACGCTGGTCTTCGTCGTGTCCTCGCTGGCCGGCGGCACCGGCGCGTCCATGACCCTCGACGTCTGCAACCTGCTGCGCGCCGTCGCCGGGCAGGTGCCCAACTTCCCCGCCGAGCAGGCCCTGGCCTTCCTGTACACGCCGGACGTGTTCGAGCGGCTGCAGGCCAACCGCCGGGCCGGGGTGAACGCCAACGCCCTCGGCACGGTCGCCGAGCTCATGTCGTCGATGGCCGCCCGGCAGGCGCCGTGGACCCCCCAGGAGTGGTCGGTCTACGGCGGCGTCCCGCAGCCGGTGAAGCCCGGCCGCGGGCCGCTGCTGGCCTTCCCGGTCGGGGCCTACAACGGCATCACCGGTGCCCGGTTCGGCGACGGCGCCTCGGAGACCGTCTACCGCGGCTTCGCCCGGTCGCTGGCCTCGCTGTTCGTCTCCGAGGCCCAGCAGACCAGCCTCAAGGCCTACGCCATCGGCAACCTGGAGTCCGCGGCCACCTCCCTGCAGGACCGCACCCAGCTCAGCGTCCAGCCCGCCAGGCACGGCGCCGAGATCGAGACCACCGAGCCGCTGGTCTTCGGCTCGATCGGCTTCGCGTCCCTGGGCCTGGGGCGGGACCGGTACGCCGAGTACGCCGCCCAGCGCCTGGCCCGCCGCGGGCTCGAGCGGCTGCTCCGCGGCCACTGGGACGTCACGGTGCACAGCGGCGAGCGCAGCCCCCAGCAGGCGGTCGCCGCCACGGCGGCCGAGTACTACCCGCAGTTCCTGCAGTGGGCCGGCCTGCCGGACCTGCGCCTGCGGGACACCAGCTACCTGCGGCACCTGGTCGACGACGTCTGGACCGCCCAGGCACGCGAGACCCTCGCGGCGAACTCCACCTCCACCGCCGTCGCCCCGGCGATGGTGCCGGGCTACGCGGCGAAGGGCGCCCACTTCGCCCAGCAGCTGGCCGGGTTCATCACCTCGTCGTTCCAGAAGACCGTGGACGCGGCGGACGCCGAGCTGCGCGAGGCCGCCGCGAGGTGGGTGCAGGACATCCAGGTCCGGCTGGAGAAGGCGGTGCTCCTGGTCGCCGGCGAGCGCGGGCTGCCGGTGGCCGAGCGGGTGCTCGAGACGCTGGCCTCCGACCTCCAGGCGGCCGCCGACCAGCTGATCCGGAACTCCGCGACGACGCTGCACCCCCAGGAGATCGCCGCCGACGTCACCGCCGAGCTGCAGACGGTCACCTCGGCCATCGACGCCAACCACGGCGTCGTCGGCCGGGCCGTCACCCGCATCCGGCAGCACTTCGCCGACCTGTTCGTCCGCAAGGGCGCGGCCCTCGCCGGTGACCTGCTCGCCCAGCTCGGCACCGACCTGCTGCCGCCCCTGCGCACCGGCCTGCAGCACGCCCGCGAGGCGCTCGAGGCCGCCGAGCGGGCGACCGTCGGCGCCGCCCCGGTGTCGACCGTGGCGACGACGGAGGTGCAGCAGTGGCCGGTCGGTGACGACGTCCCCGGCCGCTTCGCCACCGCCGAGAACGAGGTCCTGCTCGAGGACATCGCCACCTACCCGCGGTCGTTCGCCGACCAGCTGGTGCAGACCTTCAACGGCTTCGCCCCCGGCGGCGGCTCCGTGTCCGCCGAGCGCGCCGAGGAGCTCGCCGTCTTCGAGGCGCTGACCTGGCTGCACGCCGACGTCCGCGGTGGCGTCCGCCCGGCCGAGCGGCTCACCGGCATCGACGTCAACGGCTCGCCGGTGCGGATCGGCCGCCGGTCGGAGTGGTGGCCGCAGGCGCTCGCCTCCCTCAACCCGTCCCGGCGGGCCACCTACCGCGTCGAGCTCGACGCCACGGCGCTGCTCGACGGCGCCCGCGTCTGGGTCAACCGGCCCGACCAGGTCATGGGCGGGTTCATCCAGCAGGGGCTCGACGCCTACCTCCGTCGCGAGGGGGCGGGGCTGCACGAGCGGGAGGCGCTCGCCCGCCACTTCGTCGACCGCTTCGAGGCGGCGCTGCAGCTGGCCGCCCCGCTCGTGGCCGTGGACACCGGGATGGTCCAGGCGGTCCACGACGTCCGGGTCGAGGTGACCTACCAGTTCGGCGAGGTGCCCCTGACGGCGCACCGGGACGTCGTCGAGCGGATGGCCGACGCGCTGCGCCGCGGCGCGAGCGACCACGACGCCGTCGAGCGGCTGCACCACGCGGTCACCGAGGGCCCGCAGAGCCGGATCGACATCCTGGGCAACTACGCCGGCATCTACAACCCGGTCGTCTTCTCGTCGCTGCAGCGTCCCATCCGGAAGCAGTGGACCGAGTCGAACTCCCCGCAGCTGCGCGGCAGCTTCTGGCGCTGGCGCCGTGGCCGGTCGCTGACCGACTTCGCCCCGGTGTCCCGCACCTGGCTGCAGGCCATGGTCACCGGCTGGCTGGTCGGCCGGCTCACCGGCGAGGTGCTCGTGCCCGGCGAGGGCCCGATCCTCGACGGCGGGGTCGCGGTGTGGTCGGAGGAACTGCGCACCTTCACCCGGCTGCCGCACCCGCTGCTCGGCGCCGAGGACCCCGCCCGCGACGCGCCCGGCTGGGGCCTGCTGGCCGCCGTCGTCGAGTCCCTGCCCCTGGCCCTGGCACTGTGCGACGGCAACACCCAGCTGCCGGCGCTGCAGCCCTACCAGGCCCTCTTCCAGCTCGGCCGGTTCCTGCAGTCGGCCGACGAGCGGCAGCCGAACGACGCGCTGCTCACCTGGATCCGGGACGGCCGGACCCGCAGCGGTGCGCTGCCCTGGGGCGAGGCCCCGGTCGTGGCGACGCCGGAGCAGCGGCTGGCCGAGGCCCGGGAGTGGTGCGCGTCGCTGGGTGAGGACGCCACGAGCCTGCTGCCGCCGGACGCGTCCGTGCCGGGCCCGCGCGGGGACTTCAGCACCGTGAGCCCCCACAACTTCTGGAAGGTGCCGCGGGACTGGGAGATCGCGCCGCAGCTGCTCACCGCGAGCTCCCAGCTGCTGGCCAACCTGGAGCTGCCCGACTACACCGGGCTCTCCCTGGCGTCGCAGGCGTCCAGCGGCATCACCCGGACGCGCGCGTGACCGCCCCCGGCTCCGGCCCCACGACGGTCGTCCTCGGCCGGTTCGGCGGCGGCGCGGCGGCGGACGTCCGGGAGGTCGTCCGTGACTGGACGGCGGCCGACCTGCTCGGCCCGTCGGTGTGGATCGACCTGGACCAGCCGGCCGGGCCGCCGCGGCTGACCGTCGTCGACCGGGACGGCGCGCGCACGTCCCCGGCCGAGCAGTGGCTGGCCGTCTCGGGCATCACCGGGGCGCGCGTGGTGCTGGTGCAGGTCTTCACGGACGACGCCGGCACCGCGCCGCGGCCCGCCGTCCCGGCGACGACCGCGGCCCTGGCCCTGCTCGAGCGGATCGGCCTGGGCCACGCGCCGCTGGTCAACCTGCTCGTCCCCGCCACCGGTGCGACGCCCGTCCCCGAGGACGCCGTCGTCGGGTCCCGGCCCAACGTCCTGCTGCAGGCGCGCGACGGGCAGAGCCCGACCGCGGTGAGCCGGCCGGTGCCGGCCGGCGAGCTCGCCGCGCACGCCGCCTCGGGCCTGGCCACCGTCGCCGGGCTCTGGACGGCGATGGCCGAGGCGCCGTTCGACGGCACCCAGGTGTGGCCGGGCACGCAGGTGACCGTCGCCCGCGCCTACGCCCGCACCCTGGACTCGCAGGCGGTGTTCACCGGGCTGTCCGAGCAGGTGTACCGGGCCGAGGGGCCGCTCCCCCGGGCGCGCACGCCCCGCGGGGACCGGCTTCCCGACGTCCCCGACGTGCAGGCGCTGCCCGCCGCGGAGGCCGCGGCGACCGCGGTCCTGGAGCTGCACCGCGACCTGACCCGGTTCGCCGCCCCGCCGCCGTTCACGCCCGCGCCGCGCACCGGCGTCGGGCTGCTGCAGGCGGTCCGGATGTTCCTGTCCTTCCTGTGGGCGGCGATCCGGAACGCCCCCAGGGCGTGGGTCGAGGGGCTGGTGCACCGGACCGCCGGCGCGCTCGCCGGGTGGGCCAACGACCGGCTCTTCGGCGACCGGTCGGGCTACGAGGTGCTCGTGCTCGGCGTCCGGCCGGCCAACCGTCCGCCGCAGTCGGCCGACGAGGACGACATCAGCGTGCTCATCGACGAGGCGACGCGGCTGTCGGCCCAGGTGTCCCCGGGCAGCGAGGTCGCCACGGTCGACGCGGGCGCGTTCTGGAGCGAGGTCACGGCGGTCGGCGTCAGCCTGGCCGACGGGTCGGCGGTGCACCCCGGCGTGCGGATGCCCCAGTTCGGCCAGGACCGGCAGGTGCTCGACCGGCCGGAGCTCATCGTCCCGCCGCCGGACGAGCCCGCGCACCGGCTGCCGGTCGGCGCGCTGCCGGAGGTCGGCGCCGTCGAGGTGCACCCCGACGACCCCTACCTCGCCGCCCAGGCCCACCGGCTGCTGACCGGCGAGCGCGACCGGCCCGCCGCGGGCGCGAACGACCCGTCCCGCTACGCCGTCCTCGACGGCACCCTGCGGTCGCTGGGCGCCTGGATGGCCCGGCAGCGCAGCTTCACCTGGGCGCTGGGCTCGTCGCTGTCCTGGGAGCTCGAGCAGGCCCGCCGGACGCTGAGCGAGGCGATCGGGACGGCCGGGGACACCGGCGGCGACGAGCCGCCGGCGCGCATCCTGGAGACCCAGCGGCGCACCCGCCGGTTCGTGCTCGGCGCCCTGGCCGCGGTGGTGGCCGCCCTGCTGCTGGTCGCCGGGCTGGTCGTCGGCGAGGTCCTCTCCGTCCTCGTCGGCAGCCTCGTCGGCGTCGGCCTGCTGGTCGTGTGGTTCACCAGCTCCGCGCTGGTGTTCATGCGCCGGCAGAAGGAGCTGTTCACCTGGCTGCACGAGCGCGACGAGCAGCGGGCACGCCGGGAGTGGGCCCAGAGGCACGTCGCCCACGTGGCGCGCGAGGTGCAGCGGCTGGGCGTGCTGTACCGGCAGAGCCGGCTGTGGACCCGGGTGCTCTCCCGCGTCGTCCACGACCCGTTCGGCGCGACCGGGACCGCCGACGAGGAGTCGGCCTACCCGGCCGGCCTGTCCGGGACGCTGCCGCTGTCGCTCGCGGTCGGCTCCGCCGGCTTCTCGGCCGACGAGCACGTCCAGCTGGTGCACGAGGCCCGCCGGGCGCAGGTGCACGTCGGCTGGCTCGGCGCCCAGCTGCAGGCCCGCATCAAGGCCGCACTGGCCGCCCGCTCGCAGCGCTACGGCCGGGCCGAGCACTCCGCCGTCTGGAGCGACACCGGGTACTCCGACCAGGGGCCGCTTCCCGAGCTGGTGCGGACGCTGGGCACGCCCGAGGACCGGCACGCCGCCGCGGCCGCCGCCGACGCGCGGCTGGTCGACTGGCTCACCCGGCTGGGTGCGGAGCGCGGGCTGGAGTGGTCGCTGGCCGTCGTCCACCCGACGGTGACGGTGACCGCGGGCATGCGCGAGGAGACGGTGTCCGGCCCGGCGTTCCTCTCCCCCGTGCTCGGGAGCGCCGCCCACCTCGACCGGGAGGGCTTCAGCTCCACCGGCGCGGTGATGCTGGCCAACCAGGTCGAGTCCACCGTGCTCGCCGCGGTCGGCGTCCCGGTGCCCCCGGGCGCGGCCACCCAGCTGCGGGTCGTCCCGGCGGCCGGCCGCCGCAGCATGGACCGCTTCGTCGCCCGCCTCGACCTGACCCGCCAGCTCACGCTCGACCAGGTCGCGCACTTCACCCCGTCCACGCCCGAGGAGCCCGAGCCGCCGGCACCGGTGTCGCGCGGCATCGGCACGAGGAGCTGACCGCCGTGCTGTGGGACCTGCTGACGCTGACCGGCCAGCTCTTCCTGCTCATGTGGCTGGCCACCGCGCTCTTCTGGGGCCTGGCCGGCGCCGCGGCGGCCGCCGCACTGGGCCGGCCGGCCTGGCAGGGCCTGCTGCTGGGGGCGGCGCTCCCCGGCATCGGCCCGGTCGTGCTGCTGGTGGTCGACGTCGTCCGCCGCGGCGGCGCCGCCGGCGTGCGCGCACGGCCGGCCGCGCCGTGGCGGGTGCGCGGCGCCCGGGAGGCGGCCGTCGCGCTCGCCGTCCTGGGCGCCGTCGCGGTCGTCGTGGTGACCGGTCTGCGCGACACCCGGCTGGCCGTGGTCACCGGCGAGGTGTCCTTCACCGTCCGCGACCTCGGCCTGACGACGGCCACCGGGGCCACCGTCCTCGTGCTGCTCGGCGCCGCCGCGCTGGCCTGGCACCGGCCGAGCCGGATCGCCGCCGTCGCGGTCGCCTGGTGCGCCTCCTGGTGGCTGCTGTGGGCCGCCGGCGCGCTGCTGGTCGGCGACACCCTGCGGGTGCTCGCCGACTCCACCGGCCTGGCCGACGCCCTCGACGCGGCGGTCGAGGTCGGGACGTCGTGGTGGCTGCTGCTCGGCGTCGCGGTCGCGCTGCTCGCCTGGAGCACCGCGCTGGTCGTCACCGGCGCCCGCGGCCGGGTGCCGGAGCCGCTGACGCCCGGCCTGCCCCGGCCCGGGCTGCCCCTGCCGCGGGCCGGCGTGGACCCGTTCGCGGACCCGTTCGCGCCGCGCACCCCGTTCGCGGCGCCGGACCACTCCGCCGGGCCGGCCGACCCGTTCGCGGGTCCCGGCCCGCGGCCGGGCTCAGGAGGCTGGTGAGGCGTGCGCCAGCGCCCTGACCACCGCCGCCGCGTCGGGGCGGGGCTCCGGGACGACGACGGTGCCCAGGCCGCTCGCGGCCACGGTGCCACCCGGCTCGGGGGCGGCCAGCACCACGCGGTAGCCGGACGCCGCGGCGCCGCCCTCCTGGTCGGTCACGGTGACCACGACGCCCGGACGGCCGTCGCCGGCCGTGGTGACCGCCCGCGACCCGGTGCGCAGGCCGATCTCGGCGGTCCAGGCGCGGAGGAACTCCTCGGGGTCGTCGGCCAGGCCGAGCTGCCGCGGCGGCTGGGGACGGTCGCTGACCGCCACCACCGTGACGGCGGGCTGGTCGGCGGCCGCGGCGAGGGCCTGGACGGCGCCCAGGACGCTGGCCACGGTGCCGGCCACCAGCCGCGGGCGCATCGACGCCGACAGGTCGAGCACCGCGGTCACCGGGACGCCGCTGGCGACCAGGCCGGCGTGCCCGGCCAGCGCCGTGGCCTCGCGCAGGGCCTGCGGGACCTCCACGTGCTTGGGCGCGGGTCCGCCGCCGCGCAGCCACGGGTCGCGGGTCGGGACGTAGGGCACCTGCTGCGGCAGGACGGCGTAGCCGGTGTCGGCCGGCGCCAGGCTCAGCGCCGCGGTCGCGGTGCCCCCGACGGTGTCCAGGCCGGGGTGCTGGAAGGCCTCCTCCGTGCCGGCGCCCGGGCCGGTGCGCACGACCAGCGACAGCGACAGCGGGTGCGCCGTCGGCGCGGTGACCACCAGGTCCAGCCGCTGCCACCCCGCGGGCAGCGCGGCGGCGTCGAGCAGCCAGGTGTCGTCCGCCCAGGGCTGGCGTCGCAGCCCGGGGACCTCGTCGTCGGGGAAGCGCAGGTGCTGCCCGGAGGCGGTCACCAGGTGCGCGGCGACCTCGTCGCCGGGCCGCAGCCCCTGCCACTCGACCAGGCACTGGGCGCCCGGCAGCGGCTCGCGCTGGTTGACCGTCATGAGCACCGTCATCGGGTAGCTTCCCCCTCCGGATCCGGATCGTCCGTGTCCCGGCCACCCGGCCGGACGCCGCCGCAGTGTGACAGAGCGCCGGCCCGCCCGGGCCCGCTGCCGGGTCATCCGCGCGTCCCCTCCGGGGCGGCCTCCCCCGCCGTCCCGTCCCCGCACCACACGAGGAGTCCCCGTGGCGTCCGCCCTCTACAGCGAGCTGCGCACCGCGCGTGACCAGCACGGCGTCGCTCCCGATGCGAGCGACGGCGTGCTGCTGCTCATCGCCCGGTCCCGCGTCGGGGACCCCGACCAGCTCGCCGGGCTGCTGCGGGACAAGGGCATCACCCTCGCACCGTCGTCGGTGCAGGAGCTGGCCCGGCTGGTCCGCGAGAGCGGTGGCGGGACGCCCGCCCCTCCCCCGGCCGCCGCGCCCGCGTCCGGCGGCGCCATGGGCTTCCTGACCCGCGTCGACGACCGGCCGGCCGGCCGCGTCGTCGACAGCATCCCGCCGGTGCCGGCCGCGCCTCCGCAGGCGTCCTCCCGGCGCGACCGCGGCGGGCTCTCCCCCGAGCACGCGGCCTCCCGCAGCGCCGCGGGCACGCTCCCGCCGCCCGCCTACCCGGCGCCGGCCGCAGCGCCCGCCGCCGCTCCCGAGCCGGCCCCCGCCCCGGAGCGCCCGGCCGCGGCTGCCCCGCCGCCGCCGGCTCCCGTCCCGGCCCCGGCCCCGGAGCCCGAGCCCGCGCCGGCAACCGGGGAGCCGGGCCTGCCCGGCCCCGAGGCGTTCTCCGACGACGTCGACCAGTGGGCGACCCGCGGCGACAAGGTGTCCACCCGCCGCGTCGACGACCGGACCGTCGACATCTCCTGGCCGGCGCTGGACGCGTCCGGCCAGTCGGTCGTCTACCTGCTCGTCGCCTCCTCCACCGGCATCCCGCCCCGCCCCAGCGCGGGCACCCGGGTGCTCGTGACCGACGAGCCGCGCGCGTCCGTCCCGGCCGGCACCGGACCGTTCGTCTCGGTGTTCAGCTACGCGGCGGACACCGCCTGGAGCCTGCCGACGGTGCAGGCGGTGCACCACGCCGCCGGCCGGGTCGTGCCCGAGGTCGCCGACCTGCACGTGAGCGTCCACAACGACGCGGTGGTGCTGAGCTGGACCGCACCCCAGGGCGTCAGCCGCGTGCGGGTGCTGCGCAGCCTCCCCGACGAGGCGCTGCCGCCCACCTTCGACGCCGCGCGGGAGATCGGCAGCACCCCCGCCTACGCCCGCGACACCGGCGTGCTCCCCGGCCGCCGCTACGAGTACCGGGTCCTCACCCAGTTCACCGAGGGCTCCGTGACCCACCTGTCGACGGGCATCGAGGCCGTCGCCACCATCCCGGCGGTCCCGCAGCCGGTGACCGACCTGACCGCGACCGTCTCCGGCGAGACGGCGATGGCGCGGGTCGAGCTGCGGTGGACCACGCCGGACCTCGGCACCGTCGTCGTCTACGAGGCCGGCGACAAGCCCGAGCACGCCGCCACCGGGCGGGTCATCAGCCGCGGCCAGCTCGACGTGCTGCCCCTGGGCCGGCCGGTGGGCGAGCCGGTGCTCGCCGAGGGGCCGGTGTCCATGGTGCCGGGCATCCCGTTCCGGCAGGCCGAGGGTGCCCGCCGCGCGTACACGCCGGTCACGCTGATCGGTGACCAGGCGGCGGTGGGGCCGGCGGCGGTCGTCGACCTGCTCGGCGCCCCGCGCGACGTCACGCTCACCGAGCGGGTGGGGTGGCAGCTGCTGCGCTTCGCCTGGCCGGTGGGCGCCACCTTCGTCGAGGTGGAGCGCGGAGGCATCGGCGGCCCCCCGGACGGCACCCCGGCGGTGCGCATCTCCGAGCAGGAGTACCGGCGGCTGGGCGGCATGCGCCTGGAGAACCTGCCGGTCAACGGCTGCGACCTGCACCTGCGCGGCTCGGTCCGGTCGGGCGGGGTGTGGACGCACGGCCCGACGACGGTGGTCACCTACCCCGGCCGCTGGGTCCTCTACTACCGGGTCGACAAGGTCGGCCGGATCGGCCGCCGCCGGCAGCTGTCGCTCTACGTCGAGCGGCCCTGGCAGGACGCCGCCCGGGTGGCGTTCGTGACCCGGCAGGACCGCATGCCCCTCAACCCGTGGGACCTGGAGCGGCAGCCCGACCTCACGATCGACGTCCGCGGCAACACCCTGGTGCCGCACCAGTGGACGCCGGTGGGCGAGCTGCCGCCCGAGGGCCCCGGCTACACCCGGCTGTTCGCCCAGCACGAGCGGGCGGGCTGGCCCGCCGTCGTCCCGCCGCCGACCGTGCCGCGCCCGCCGGGCCCGGCGCCCGCGCCCCTCGCGCCGGGCCAGCTCCGGTGCGTCACCTGCGGCACCACCCAGGACGCGCACCCCACGCTGTTCCGCTGCACGGGCAGCTGCCCGCCCGCGTTCGACCCGGTGCTGTCGGGCTTCCTCGGCGAGTCGACCGAGGACCGGCCGCTGTTCGCCGCGGCCGCGCCGGGCATGGACAGCGTCGCGTGCCCCACCTGCAGCACGCCGTCCCGCGAGGTCGTCTGCAAGGCGTGTCACTCGCCGCTGCAGTCCCAGGCGGCCGCCACCGACCCGGTGACCGTCACCGTCGTCGGCGCGCGCGGCACCGGGAAGACGACGTTCCTGGTCCGCCTCTGCGACTGGGTCGAGAAGGTGTGGGGCCCGGCGACCGGCGCCCCGGCGACGCCGCTGGACTCCTACACCGTCGGCCGGCTGCAGGCCATGCGCGAGTCCCTCACGGACGGGTACGCGCTGCCCTCCACGATGACCGTGGAGCAGAACCCCGACCTGCTCACGCCGATGCTGATGACGCTCGACCAGTGGGGCGGGCGCGCGCGCACCCTGGCCCTCTACGACGTCGCCGGGGAGGACACCGAGCGCCCCGGCGCCCTGGCGCCCTACGGCCCGACGATGGCGCGCAGCGACGCGCTGCTGTTCCTGCTCGATCCCCTGCAGATCGAGGACGTCCGCAACTTCCTGGAGGGGCAGATCCCGCTGCCGCCGGTGGCCGGCAACCCGCTCACCGTGCTCAACAACGTCATCACCGAGATCCGGCGGCGCACGAACGAGGCGGGGCGTCTCGGCATGCCGCTGATGGTCGCCGTCAGCAAGCTCGACGGGATCCACGAGGCGGTGGGGACGCCCGGCACCGACCTGTCCGAGCTGCTCAACGGCGGGTCCGCGCTGATGCACGACCCGACGGCGGGTGACTCGCTGGCCTTCGACCCGTACGACCGCTACCAGGTGCACGAGGAGACCCGCAGCCTGCTGCTGCGTCTCAACGCCATGCAGTTCCTCACGCTGGCCGAGGACTCCTTCGCGCGGGTCGAGTACTTCTCGCTGTCCGCCCTGGGTCACTCGCCGGCCGGGGCGACCCTGTCCGAGGCGGGGGTGTCCTCCTTCCGCGTGCCCGACCCGCTGCGCTGGCTGGTCGCCGGCCGCTGGCCCGGCCGCTGAGGGGAACGGCGATGCTGCGCGCGCAGTTCACCTACACGGCCTCGCGCCGGCCCGGTCCCTTCGACACCGGCGCCGGCTGGAAGGTGTCGGCCATCTCCAAGGTCGGGCCGGTGTCCGACGACGTCATCCGGGCGGCGGCCCGCAACGTCGGCGGGTTCGTGCCGCCGCCGCTGCCGGAGCTGGCCTCGAAGGCCGACGTCGACGCGCTGCCGCACTGCCTGCGGCTGGACGTGCTCGACGGGCCCGAGCCGCTGGCCTGCCTGAGCTCCATCGTGGCGGCCGGGCCGGACTACTCGGGGCGGCCGAACACCTTCGCCCACGGGCTGGTCGTCTCCGGCGACGGGCTGGCGGACGGGCGGGGCTGTCCCCTGCGCCCCGCCGACCTGTGGGACGCCGCCCTGTGGCAGCGGCCGCTGGGCGCCCAGGCGGCCGAGGAGACCCTGCTCGACGAGCACCTGCGCGACCTCACCCGCGGACCGCTCGACGCCGCCGCCCTGGAGGCCTTCACCCGCGCCCACCCGGACCAGCGCGAGCTCGTGCTCGCCGCGGTCGAGCGGTTCCTCGGTGGCGCCGGCCCGCTGGTCGTCGTCGGTGACGGGTCGTTCTCCTCGGTGGCCACCTGGCTGCACCTGGCCGGGCGGCTCCTGCTGCCCACGTCGGCGTGGCGGCTGCCGTTCAGCACCTACGAGCGGCTCCGGGATCCCCGCACGGCCACCGGCTGGCGCTTCGCCGTCGTCGGTGTGCCGGCGGCCGACGCCGCGGCCGCCGCGGCCCTGCCGGGCAGCCGGTTCACCGTGCTCCGCGACGACGAGAAGCCGGTGCGCGCGGGCCTGGGGCGCTGGACCCTCCACGACGGCGCTCCCCTGACGGCGGGGCCCTGGGCGCGGCTGGCCGAGTCGGTCATCAGCGCCGAGTTCCTGCCGGTGGTGACCGACCAGGTGGAGGCCCTCGCCGCCGCGGTGGGGAACTCGACCGCCGACCGGCCGATGTGGGCCCTGGGTGCCGCGGTCCTGCTCGACGACGACCTGGCGGAGTTCTTCGGCGCGGACGCCGCGGAGGTGGCCGCCGCGCACTGGCCGGCGCGCGTGGACGCCGAGGAGGTCCTCGAGCGGGTCCTGGAGTGCGTGGAGCGGCACGCCGCCCCCGGCTCCGACGCCGCCGCCCGCATCCGCGAGCGCCTCACGTCCGATCCCGACAGCCCGCTGGCACAGCGGGCGCTGCTCCGTCCGGTCCTCGCCGCACTCGAGACGCCGGCGGACTTCGAGCGGCTCGCGCACACGCTGCCGCAGCGGCCGATCGAGGTCGCTCCGGCGCTCCGGACGGATCTCGGCGGTGCCGTCGCCGACGCGCTCGGCCGTGTACCGCAGGCCGACGACCCGGTCGGGGCGCTCCTGGCGGTCGCCGCCGTGATGGACCACGTCTCCAGTCCCCTGGAGCTGCGGCTGCGGGCGGTCGAACTGGCCCGCGAACTGGTGGTGCCCAGGCTGGTGGAACCGGCGGCCGATCCGGTCCGCCGCGGCTGGCCGCCGGTGCCCTCCTGGCTGTGGGACTCGCTGACCCGGGAACTGGCCGCGACACCACAGCTGGAGCACGGCATCGAGCTGCCCGGCGAGAACCTGTCGGCGGCCACGCACGAGTGGCTCGGATCGCTCTCGCTGCCGGCCGGGGAGCTGACGGCCGAGGCGCTGCGCGGGACGGGACCGGTCGAGTGGGAACGCGCCGCCTACCGGCTGTACGTGCGCCGGGACCGGGACGTCACGCCGCTGGAGCGGGCCGCGGCCTTCCTCGGCACCGTGCGTTCGGGGGCGGTCAACGACGGCACCGCCATCGACCGCTGGGCCAGTCGGGCTGCCGACGACGCGTATCCGCGCAACTCGCTCGACGTCCCCACGGCGACCGTCCTCATGGACGCGATACCGGCCGAGGTGCCGTTCGCCGTCGCGCTCGCCACCGTCCTGCAGCGCACCCCTCCCTCACCGGAGACCCGTGCGGCGGCCGTGCGCCTGCACGAACGCGAGGTGGTGCCCCGCAACGTCGAGCACGTGGTGGAGCGGCACCGGCGCTTCGAGGAGCCGGCCGCCACGTCGGTGCCCACGGGCGGGACGCCGGTCACCGTGGCCGGGGACCCGGCCGCGCCCTCGGCGGCTGCCATCCCCCCCGGTGAGGTGCTCGTCACCGACAGGGCCCAGCTCCTGCACCTGCTCACCGAGCCGCAACGGCTCGGCGCGCCCCGGTCGGCGTGGATCCCGGTCGCCGAGGCGCTGCTGCGCGTCGACGTCCGCGTGCTGCCGATGGAGAAGCTGCCACAGGCCACGTGGGAGGACGCCATGCCCTGGGGCGACGGCTGGGCCCGGCTCGACGCCGAGCAGACCGACCCCGGCTCGCGCACCCTCCTCGCCGCCCACCTGCTCTGCCGCGGAGCGCGGGCACGCTGGTGGCTGCGCGAGGACTGGGCGGCCGGCTGGCTGACGGAGAAGGGCGAGGAGCGGAACACCGTCTGGGCCGAGACGATCGCCGGCCGGTTGCTGCTCCGCGGCGACCCGCGGATCGGCATCGAGGACCTGGTCCGGGTCCTGACCGAGCAGGCGCCGCGCAAGCCGTCGGGGACGTTCTCCGACGGGGGGAAGCGCGATGACGCCTGGCGGGAGGACGCCCTCACCTGGGCACGCCGGCTGGCCGGGTCGAAGCCGCGTCCGTCACCGGTCCCGCGAGCGCGGTGAGCGCCCCCGTCCGCGGCCCCGTCGTCCAGGGGACGTGGCGGCCCGGGACGGCCGGGCCGGTGCGGTGGGAGCCGCAGGTGGACTCCCGCTCGCCCTGGCAGAGTCGGTCGAGCCGAACGAGCGCGGGCGACCGCCGTCCCGTCGCCGGGTGTCGACCTGCTGCTGCCTCGGCGGGCCGGAGGCAGCAGGTCGACGACGGGCGCGAGGGTCAGCCGGCGAGCAGGTCCAGCAGCCGGTCGAGGTAGGGCACCTGGCCCTTCACCAGCTTGGCCCGCGCCTCGTCGACGCCGAACCAGGCGGCGCGGTCGATCTCGGGGAACTCCTGCAGCCGCCCCGACCGCGGCGGCCACTCGATCGTGAACGTGTTGCTGACGGCGGCGTCCGCGTCGAGATCGCCCTCGCCGGCCCACACGGTGAGGACCTTGCCGCTGGTCCGCAGCTCACCGAGCGGCACCAGCGACGTCGCCGGCACCGGGCTGCCGAGCTCCTCCTCGAACTCGCGGTGCGCGACCGCGAGCGGGTCCTCGCCGTCGGCGTACTCGCCCTTCGGGAACGACCAGGCGCCGTCGTCCTTCCTCGCCCAGAACGGCCCGCCCATGTGACCGAGCAGCACCTCCACGCGCGGCGCGCGGCGGTACAGCAGGACCCCCGCGCTCCGTCTCGGCACCGGCTCAGCCTGTCACGGGCAGCGCGGGCCCCGGTCGCCGTTGCCGCGGCCGTGGCCGCGGCCGTCCTGGCCCCGGCCCGGCGGGTCGTCGCAGGGGACCGTGGGCTCCGCGGTCGGGACGGGCGCGGCCGTCGTCGGAGCGGGCGTCGCCGCCGGGACGGCGGCCGGCACCCCGGCGACTCCCTCCGGGACGGCGGCCGGGGAGGTCGGGGACGGCGGGGGCGCGGCCGACGACGGGTGCGGCGACGCGGGGCGCGCGACGGGGTCGCTCGGCGCGGCCGTCCGCACGACGGGCGGCGCCGCGTCCACCGCCGTCCCGCTCACGGCCGGCGCGACCAGCACCGCCAGGCAGCTGACGGCGAGCAGCACCGCGAGTGCACCGAGCACCGCGAGCCACCGCCGGCGCGACGCCGGCCGCGCCGCCCGGTGCCGCGAGGAGGTGGGCAGCCGGTCCGTGTCGAGCCCGTCGGAGAGCCCGTCCAGCAAACCGTCGGACGGGCCGTCGGGCGGGGGCTCGGGAGCGGTGCGCACCCGGCCGAACGTACGGACGGGACGACCCGGTTCCGGCCACCGACCCGCTCCCCCGTGCCCGCCCGGCAACGTCTCGGCGCTCCCGTCACACCCGCCCCAGACGCTCCACGCGGATGACCGGACCGGTCCGTCCGGGCCGGTAGACAGGACGCCATGAGCACCACGGACACCCGCCCGCATCCGCACGACGGGGTCCGGGCTGCCGTGGCGATCTCGGCCACCAGCACGCCGGTGCTCTCCTACGCCCTCGCGCACAACCGGGTGCCGGTCGTGTCGCGGCTGGCGTTCACCAACCACGGCGCGGCGGTCCGTGGCGCCACCGTGCGCCTGGGCGTCCAGGACGCCGAGGGCCCCATCGGCAGCCCGGTCGAGCTGCTGGTCGACCTCGACGCCGGCACCACGACCGTGCTCAGCGACGTCGGCCTGGTCATGGACCCCGCCGCGATGCTGCAGATCGAGGAGCAGCGGCCCGGGTCGATCGAGATCGACGTCGCGGTCGACGGCGTGGACGTCGCCGGCACCGCCGTCCCGGTGCAGGTGCTCGCCGCCAGCCAGTGGTTGGCCACCCCGGTGCCGCTGGCGCTGGAGATGCTCGCCGCGCACGTCCTGCCCAACCACCCCGCGGTGACCGCGCTGCTGGCCGAGGCCGCCGCGGTGCTCGAGGAGCGCACCGACGACCCGTCGGTGCAGGGCTACCAGGCCGGTCCGGAGCGGGTCGACGAGATCGTCGCCGCGATCGCCGCGGCCGTGCGCGCCCGCGGCATCCGCTACAGCGAGCCCCCGGCCAGCTGGGCCGACATCGGCCAGAAGGTGCGCACCCCCGGCGACGTGCTCGACGGCCGGGTGGGCACGTGCCTGGACACCGTCGTCGTGCTCGCCGCCGCGCTCGAGGCCGCCGGCGTGCGGCCGCTGCTGTGGGTGGCCGAGGGGCACGCCTTCCTCGGCTACTGGCGCGAGGAGCGCACCGCGGAGAGCGCGGCGACCACCGACGTCGCGCCGCTGGTCAACCTGGTCGACCTCGGCCTGGTGCGGCTGGTGGAGACGACGCTGCTGACCAGCCGCAGCGCCGAGGAGCCGGACGCCGACCGGCTGCACCGCGCCGCCTACGACGCCTGGCTGCCCGGCCCCCTGGACCGCGTCGTCGGCGTCACCGACGTCCACCGCGCCCGCCGCGACGGCATCCTGCCGCTGCCCGCCCGCACCCGCGGCCCGGACGGCTCGGTGCAGGTCGTCGAGTACCGCGCGGCCGAGCACGACCCCGCCGCCCGCCCGGCCGGCCGGCACGCCGCCCCGGTCGCCGGCGGCCGCCCCGGCGTGCCGCCGCGGGTGCAGCAGTGGAAGAACGCCCTGCTCGACCTCAGCCTGCGCAACCGGCTGATCAACTACACCGAGGGCGCCGGCCTGCCGCTGGTCGTCCCCGACGCCTACCTCGCCGGCCTCGCCGACCTGCTCACCGGCGACGACGCCCTCACCCTGCTGCCCAGCGACCGGCTGGCCGCCGTGCACGTCGAGCGCGGCGTGCGCTCGGCCCGCGAGCTGCCGGTCGGCCTGCTCGGCGAGACGCTGGTCGACCGCCGCGCGGTGCACGCCGACGTCACCGAGGGCGGCTACCTGCCCCGGTTGCGCGGGCTGGCGCACCGGGCGCGGACGGTCCGCGAGGAGACCGGCGCCAACAACCTCCACGTCGCGATCGGCAGCCTGGCCTGGGAGCTCGACGGCCGGGCGCTGCGCTCGCCGCTGGTGCTGCTGCCGGTGGTCCTCTCCCCCGCCGGCCGCACCGGCGCCTACCGGCTCACCGCCGACGAGTCCTCCGCCGCCAGCCCCAACTGGTGCCTGCTGGAGAAGCTGCGCCAGGTGCACGGCCTGACGGTGCCGGGGCTGGACGGCGAGGGCCTCGACGTCGACACCGCGCTGACCGCCGTCCGCCAGGCGCTGGCCGACGCCGGGCTGCCGTTCCGCGTCGAGGCGACCGCCGACCTCGCCGTCCTGCAGTTCGCCAAGTACCGGCTGTGGCGCGACCTCGACGAGCACTGGGCCGAGCTCACCGCCAACCCGCTGGTGCACCACCTGGTGCACGCCCCGACCGAGGCGTTCACCGACCCGGTGCCGGCCGCGGCCGCCGACGTCGACCTCGACGAGCTGGCCGCCCGCTGCCCCGTCCCCGCCGACGCCTCGCAGCTGCGCGCGGTGGCCGAGGGCGTCGCCGGGCGCACGTTCGTGCTCGAGGGCCCGCCCGGCACCGGCAAGTCGCAGACCATCACCAACCTGCTCACCCGCGCGGTCGCCGACGGCAAGCGGGTGCTGTTCGTCGCCGAGAAGCGGGCCGCGCTCGACGTCGTCGCCCGGCGGCTCGAGGCGGTCGGCATGGGCCCGTTCGCGCTCGACCTGCACGACCGGGGCGCCCGCGCCGCCGAGGTCCGCGCCCGGGTGCGCGCGGCGCTGGACCACGCCGTCGCCGTCGACGAGCAGGGCCTGGCCGCCGACGGCGACGACCTGCGCGCCGCCCGCCGCACGCTGGCCCGCTACGCCGACCGGCTGCACGCGCCGAACGCCGCCGGGCTGTCGTACTACTCCGCGCGCACGGCGCAGCTCGCGCTCGGCGACGACGTCCCGCAGCTGCCGGTGCCGCAGGCCTTCGCCGCCGCCGCGCCCGCCGCGACGCTGGCCGAGGTGCGCCGCGCGCTGGCGCTGCTGCCCGACGTCGCCGACCTGGTCCGCCCCTCGCCGCGGCACCCGTGGGCGTTCGTCGACACCGCGCGGGTCGACCTGCGCGCCGCCCAGGCCGCCGCCGCCGAGGTCGACGCCGCCATGCGCGCGCTGCCGGCCGAGGAGCACCTGGCGCGGGCGCTGCGCGAGGTGCGCACCCCCGGCGACCTCGACGACCTCGCCCACCTGCTGTCCGGTCCGGCGGTGGGCTCCACGATCGGCATGGACGTCCTCGACGAGGTGCCCACCGAGCGCTGGACGACCGCGACGACGACGGTGCTCGGCGAGGTCGCCGCGTTCACCTCCGCCGTCCACCCCGGGCTGGAGCTCGCGACCCCGGAGGCGCTGGCGCTGCCGCTGGCCGACCTCTACGTCGCCGCCCAGACCGCGCAGGCCGCCCGCTGGTGGGCCCGCCGGCAGGGGCTGCGCGCGGTGCGCGCGCAGCTCGCGCCGGTGCTGCGCCCGGGCGTGACGGTCAAGCTGCGCGACGTCGCCGAGCTCACCGCCTCGCTGTGGCGGCTGCAGACCGCCGCCACCGGGATCGCCGCCCGCGCCTCGGTCATCCCCGGTCTGTCGGTGCCGGCCGGGTGGAACCCGCTGCTGGAGCCCACGCTGCTCGACGGGCAGGTCGCCTGGCTGCGCCGCGCCGGCGCGGTCGTCGACAGCGCCCGCGAGTTCGCCGTCGCGCTGCGCCGCTACGTCGTCGCCGGGCCCGGGCCGGACGCCGCCGCGGCCGCTGCCGTCGTCCGGCTGCGCGACGGGCTCGACGCGCTGCTGCGGGTCTGCTCCAGCACCCCGGCCGCGCTGGCCGCCTGGTGCGGCGACGACGGCGTGGTGCTGCGCTGGGCGATGACCCGGCCCGAGCGCGGCGTCGAGCACAGCGGGCTCATCTCGCTGCGCCGCTGGGCGGAGTTCCTCGACACCCTCGAGCCGCTGCGCGCCGCCGGGCTCACCGAGGCCCGCGCCGCGCTGGTGTCGGGCCGGCTGCCCGCCGAGGACGCCCCGCGCGCGTTCGAGCACGGCCTGGCCGCCGCGTCGTCGGCCGAGCGCCGCGCCGCCACCGGGCTGGACGGCTTCGACGAGGCCGCGCACGGCAGGGCGATCACCCGCTTCACCGCCGCCTCCCGCGCGGTGCGCCGGCACCTGGCCGCCGCGCTGCCGGCCGAGGTGTTGGCCGGCCGGGACCTCGGCCTCGCCTCTGACGGCACCGCCGACGACCGGCTCGGCGCGCTGCAGCGCGAGCTCGGCCGCTCCCGCCGGGGCCTGAGCGTGCGCGCGCTGCTGGCCGAGTACGGCGACCTGGTCACCGCGGTCATGCCGTGCGTGCTGGTCAGCCCCGACTCGGTGGCGCGGTTCTTCCCCGCGCGGGCCGGGCTGTTCGACCTGGTGGTCTTCGACGAGGCCTCGCAGATCCGCGTCGCCGACGCCGTCGGCGCGCTCGGCCGGGCCAGGGCCGCCGTGGTCGTCGGGGACAGCGAGCAGATGCCGCCGACGTCGTTCGCCGAGCCGGTGTCCGTCCTCGACGACGAGCTCGCCGAGCTGCTCGGCACCGCCGTCGAGGACGAGGAGTCGATCCTCTCCGAGTGCGTGCAGGCGCGGGTGCCGCGGCACTGGCTGTCCTGGCACTACCGCAGCCAGGACGAGTCGCTGATCGCGTTCAGCAACGCGCACTACTACGAGAACCGGCTGTCGTCGTTCCCGGCGCCCACCCACGGGCGGCCCTCGCCCGACGTCGACGGCCGCGGCATCTCGCTGGTCCGCGTGCAGGGCACCTTCCACCGCGCCGGCGCCGGCCGGCTGCTGCGCACCAACCCGATGGAGGCCAAGGCCGTCGTCGCCGAGGTCCGCCGCCGGTTCGACGCGGGTACGGGCGGGGACGCCACAGCGGTGCCGTCGATCGGCGTGGTCACCTTCAACACCCAGCAGCGGGCCTACATCGAGTCGCTGCTGCGCGACGCCGGCGACGAGCGGCTGGCCGAGGCGCTGGACCGCACCGACGGCGAGGGCCTGTTCGTCAAGAACCTGGAGAACGTGCAGGGCGACGAGCGCGACGTCGTGCTGTTCTCCACCGGCTTCAGCCCCGACGACCGCGGCGTGCTGCCGCTGAACTTCGGCCCGCTCAACCGGGTGGGCGGCGAGCGCCGGCTCAACGTGGCGATCACCCGCGCCCGGCGGCAGGTCGTCGTCTTCTCCTCCTTCGACCCGTCGGCGCTGCGCGCGGAGCAGACGTCGTCGCTGGGCATCAAGCACCTGCGCGCCTACCTCGACCTGGCGGCGCTCGGCACCGACGCGCTGCCCCGCGAGGCCCGGCGGCCGTCGGTGCCCGACCGGCACCGCGAGGAGATCGCCGCGGCGCTGCGCGGGCGCGGGCTGGCGGTGCGCACCGACGTCGGCCTGTCGGAGTTCCGCGTCGACCTGTCCGTGGCCCGGGCCGCCACGCCGGACAGCCCGGTCATGGCGGTGCTGCTCGACGGCCCCGAGTGGGCGCGCCGCCGCACCGTCGGCGACCGCGACGGCCTCCCGGTCGAGGTGCTGTCCGGGATGCTCGGCTGGCCCGCGGTGGAGCGGGTGTGGCTGCCCTCGTGGCTGCGCGACCGCGACGCCGTCCTGGACCGCCTGGTCGCGGCGGTGGCCGCGGTCCCCGAGCCGGCACCCGCTCCCCCGGCCGCCGCCCCCACCGTGGTGGACGACGTCCCCGCCCCCGTCGTCGAGCTCCCCGTCGCCGAGCCGGAGCCGGAGCCGGGGACCGGGCCGCAGCCCGACCCCGAGCCGGAGTCCCGCGGGCTGCCGACGCTGCGCTCGATGGTGTCGGCCGCGGTCACCGCGCTGCCGGTGCCGCGGCACACGCCGGTCGAGGCCCCGGTGGTGACGACGCCGGTGACCCCGGTGCCGGTGACCCCGGTGCCGGTGACCCCGGTGCCGGTGACCCCGGTGCCGGTGACCCCGGTGCCGGTGACCCCGGTGCCGCTGACCGTCGTCCCCGACCCCGTCGAGGAACCCGCGCAGGAGCTGCGGTTCCGCGCGTGGGCGCCCAGGCCCGCGGGCGACCGCAAGGTCCTCGACGACCTGGCCGACCCGCGCAACGCCCGGCTCGTGCGGCGCGTCCTGACCGCCGGGCTCAAGGCGGAGGGGCCGGTGCACCGCGACCGCCTCGCGCGGCTGGCCGCCGGCGCGTTCGGGCTGACCCGGGTGAGCGAGGCCCGCCGCGACGCGCTGCTGGCCCTGCTGCCCGAGGGCTCGCTCGACGGCGACGTCGTCTGGCCCGGGACGCTGGACCGGGAGACCTGGACCGCGTTCCGCCGCCAGGCCACCAGCACCGCGCGCCCGCTCGAGCAGGTGCCGGTGCAGGAGGTCGGCAACGCGATGGTCGCCCTGTGCCGCGCGTCCGACGGCCTGACCCAGGACGAGCTGTTCCTGCGCACCGGCGAGGTGTTCGGCTACCGCCGCCGCACGCCGTCGCTGGCGCCGCTGCTGGCCCGGGCGCTGGCCCGCGTCACCGCCGCCGGCCGCGTCACCGCCGGCGACGACGGCCGGCTCACCGCCCGCTGACCTCTCCGCCACGCGGTCGTGCTCGGCACACAGGTGTGGGCAGAGCACGACCGTCCGCGGGAGCACCCCGGCTGCGGGGAGGATGGAGCACCGTGAGCACCGCCGGGACGACCGAGGCGACCGCGATCCGGGACTTCGCCGCCGACGTGCGCGACGCCGTCGGGCGGCTGGCCGGGGTCGCCGAGCGCACGCCGCTGCAGCGCAACGAGCGGCTCTCCGCACTCACCGGCGCCGACGTGTGGCTCAAGCGGGAGGACCTGCAGGTCGGCCGCTCGTACAAGGTCCGCGGCGCGTACAACATGATCAGCCGCCTCGACGACGCCGCCCGCGCCGCCGGCGTGGTGTGCGCGAGCGCCGGCAACCACGGGCAGGGCGTCGCGTACGCCTGCCGGGCGCTCGGCGTGCGCGGCGCGGTCTTCGTCCCCGGCACGACGCCGCGGCAGAAGCGCGCCCGCATCCAGGCCCTCGGCGGGGACACCGTCGAGCTCGTCGTCACCGGCGACACCTACGACGACGCCGCGGCCGCCGCCGCGGCGCACGCCCGCACGACCGGCGCCACGCTGGTCCCGGCGTTCGACGCCCGGCCGGTCGTCGTCGGGCAGGCGACCGTCGCGGTGGAGGTGCTCGACCAGCTCGGCGGCCGCGCGCCCGACGTCGTCGTCCTGCCGCTCGGCGGGGGCGGGCTGCTGGCCGGCTGCGGCACCTGGCTCGCGCAGGCCGCCCCCGGCACCCGGGTGGTCGGGGTGGAGCCGGCGGGCGCGGCGAGCATGGCCGCGGCCCTGGCCGCCGGGCGGCCGGTCGAGCTGGCGGAGATCGACACCTTCGTCGACGGCGCCGCGGTCCGGCGGGCCGGGGCGGTCACCCACCCGCTGGTGCGCGACTGCGGCGCCGAGCTGGTCGCCGTCCCCGAGGGCCGGGTCTGCACCGAGATGCTCGACCTGTACCAGGTCGACGGGATCATCGCCGAGCCCGCGGGCGCGCTGGCCTCCGCCGCGCTCACCGGCGGCACCGTGCGGGTCGAGCCGGGGCAGACGGTGGTCTGCGTGCTGTCCGGCGGCAACAACGACGTCAGCCGGTACGCCGAGGTCATCGAGCGATCCCTGGTGCACCAGGGGCTCAAGCACTACTTCCTCGTGGAGTTCCCCCAGGAGCCCGGCGCGCTGCGCCGCTTCCTCGACGACGTGCTCGGCCCCGACGACGACATCGTGCTGTTCGAGTACGTCAAGCGGGACGAGCGGGAGACCGGCGCCGCGCTCACCGGCATCGAGCTCGGCACCGCCTCCGCGCTGCCCGGCCTGCTCGACCGGATCGCCGCGAGCCCGCTGCGCATCCAGCACCTGGCGCCGGACTCCCCGGCCTACCGCTACCTCGTCCGCGGCGGCGCCCCGGGCTAGACCCGGGCCAGCCCCACCACGGTGACGTCGTCGGTGCCCGCGGGGTCCAGCGCCGCGACGACGCCGTCCACGACCTCCTGCGGCTCCCCGCCCAGGCCCGCCACCGCCGCGCGCACCGCCTCCAGGCCCTCGGGCAGCGGGCGGTCGCGCCGCTCGACCAGCCCGTCGCTGTAGAGCAGCAGCCGGTCGCCGGGGTCCAGCCGCAGCTCCACCTCGGGGAAGTCGGCGTCGTCGAGGAGGCCGAGCGCCGGCCCGCGGCCGTCGGTGACCAGCCGCGCGGCGCCGTCGTGCGCGTGCACGGCGGGCAGGTGCCCGGCGTTGGCCAGCGCCAGCGCCCCGCCGGCCGGGTCGAGCTGGACGACGAGGGCGGTCGCCATCTCCCCTGGCAGCAGCGCGGCGACCAGGCGGTTGAGCTCGGCCAGCGCCGCGGCCGGGCCCTCGTCGCGCAGCAGCGCGGCGCGCAGCGCGTGCCGCAGCTGGGCGGTCACCGACGCGGCGGTCAGGCCGTGCCCGGCGACGTCGCCGAGCACCACGGCCAGCCGGCCGCTGGGCAGCGGCACCAGGTCGTACCAGTCGCCGCCGACGACGTCGGCCTCGCTCGGCCGGTACCGCGCGCCGAGCGCGACGCCGGGCACCTTGGGCAGCTCCTCCAGCAGCAGGGTGCGCTGCAGCGCGGCCGAGAGCCGGTCGTCCTCGCCGGCGCGGGCGAGCCGCGCCTCGCCGAGGTGGCCGGCCAGCGCGCGGGCGGCGGCGACCTCGTGCTCGCGCCACGGGCGGGCGGTGCCGCGCACGGTCTCGGTCCAGCGGGCGAACGACCGGCGCGGGGACAGCCGCCCGTCGGTGACCTTCGACGTGTGCGGGTCGCCGCCCCAGCTGACCTCGCGCGGGGTCTCGGGGCGGAACCAGGCCAGGAAGTCGCCGCGCCCGCCGCCGACCTCGACGGCGAGCACGCCGCTGGCGTCGTCGGCGAGGTCCTCGAAGCCGGGCAGCGCGAGGGTGAGCCGGTCGGTCGCGCCGCCGGCCCGCAGCACCGCCGGGACGGCGGCGGCGACCCTCTCGGCCGGCGGGGTGCGTCCGAGCAGGTGCAACCGCCCGTCGAGGCGGACCGCGGCGCCGGCGGCGGGCAGCAGGTCCAGCGCGGTGAGGTCCCCGTCCACGAGCGCGGCCGCGGGCGTGCGCGGCGTGCGGCCGATCGCGGCCACCAGCTCCGCCTCCCGCTGCGCGACGGCGACCACCCGGTCGCGCTCGCCGGCCTCGACGGTGGTGTGCAGCAGCAGCGAGGCGGTGCGGCCGAGGAACTCCGCGGCGGTGCGGTCGGCGTAGGAGGGGCGGTGGGCGCCGCTGTAGCCGTGGCAGGCGACGAGTCCCCAGAGCTTCCCGCGGTCGATGAGCGACACCGACATCGACGCGGTGACGCCCATGTTGGCCAGGTACTCCAGGTGCACCGGCGAGACGCTGCGCAGCACCGCGCCGGACAGGTCCAGCGGCCGCCCCGTCCCCGGCACCAGCGGCGGCTCCAGCGGGACCGGCGTGTAGGCGGCGTCGGGGATCAGCCGCATCCAGTTGGTGGCGTAGAGGGCGCGGGCCTGGGCGGGGATGTCACCGGCCGGGTAGTGCAGGCCGAGGAAGGGCTCGAGGTCCGCCCGCCGGTCCTCGGCGACCACCTCGCCGTTCCACTCGGCGTCGAAGCGGTAGACCATCACCCGGTCGAAGCCGGTCAGCGCCCGCACCTCGTGGGCCAGGACGGCGGTCAGCCCCTCCAGCGACGTCGGCGCGGACAGCCGCTGCAGCACGGTCGGCAGCCGCCGGTGCCAGGCCGCGCCGGCCTGCCCGGCGCCGACGACCGGCTCCCACTCGGTGACCAGCAGGTCGCCGCTGCGGGACAGGACCAGGTCCAGCTCGGTGCCGGCGGGCGCCACCCGCAGCGCGTCGGCCTCGGCGAGGTCCGCGGCCAGCGCCGCCCGCAGCCGGTCGAGCTCGGCGAGGGTCAGCAGGTCGGCCAGCGTGCGGCCGGTGGGGTCGGTGCCGAGGACGGCGGCGGCGTTGGCCGAGGCGATGACGACGGCGAGGTCGGGCTCGGTGACGGCGAGCAGCGCGCCGTGCGGCTGGATCGCGCCGGGGACGGCGATCGGCTCCTCGGCGCAGCGGGCGAGCGCCTCGTCGTCGACCACACGGCGGAGCGGGTCGGGAGCCGGGGACGGGAGGGTCGGGGCGGCGCTCATCGCGGCCGACCCTACGACCCGACCTCCCCGTCGGTCAGGCTCGCCGACTCCACGACCGGCACCAGGCGGGACAGGTCCAGCAGGTCGATGACCAGGCGCACCGGCTGGTTGTCCCGCGGGCAGACGACCTGCAGCGCGGTCCCGGCCGCGGCGGCCTGCTTGGCGGCACGGACCAGCTGCCGGGCGCCGGAGGAGTCCATGAAGACGGTGGCGGTCAGGTCGATGACCAGGGACCGCGGGTGGGCGGCCAGCTCGTCGTCGACGTACGCGGCGAGGAGCGCCACCGTGGCGATGTCCAGTTCACCGCGTACCCTCAGCGCGGGCCGCCCGTTCACCGCCACGCGGTCGACGGCGAACAGCACGATCAGGCTCCCTCGGTACCCGGAACGGACCCGAGGAGCGTACGCGCCGTCACGGGAGGGGGCTCGGCATGGACATCGCGTTCACCGTCCGGCTGCCCGTCGACGTCGACAGCGTGCCCTTCGTCCGCGGCCTGTGCCGGCAGGCGCTCGAGCACCTGCGGATCGAGCGGGCCGTCGTCGAGGAGACGACGCTCGCGCTCACCGAGGCCTGCGCCAACGTCGTCCAGCACGCCGGCGACCACGCCGGGTACCAGGTGTCGGTGGAGATCGACCGGGCGCTGTGCCGGATCACCGTCGTCGACGACGGCACCGGCTTCGACCCGGAGGAGGCGGCCACCCGGGCCGGCCCCGACGGTGAGCGCGGCGCGGGGCTCACGCTCATGCAGGCGCTGGTCGACCGGCTGGACTTCCGCCTCGACCCCGACGGCCGGCACTGCGTCAGCCTGGAGAAGCGGCTGAGCAGCCGCCCGTCGCTGCGCCTGCTCGACCGCAGCTGACGAAGGACCCCCTGCCCCCCACCGCTGGCAGGCTCGGGGCGGGTCCCTGCAGGGGGCCGGAGAGCGACTACCTGTCGAGCGGGTTGGCCCGGGCGCGGGCGGCGAAGCCGTTCGCCGAGAACCGGCCGGCCGGCGAGTCCGGCTTGCGGCGGGCCTGGTCCTCGAAGCAGGCGACGAACTCGCCGATGAGGCCCAGCCGCGGGTACTCCGCGAGGACGGCGGCGCGCAGGCCGGCGGGCCAGGTGTCCGGGTCGCGGCCGGAGATGTCGAGGCCGGTGGCCAGCTCCAGCAGGTGCCCCTCGGGGTCGGCGGCGACGTCGACCTCCGGCGCCATGTGCGCGACGACGACCTCCGCGACCCGGCGTCGCCGCGCGGCCGGCCAGCCCACCCCCGTGGCGAACACCCAGCCGACCGCCCCGCCGGCCTCCTCGAACGGCACGGTCGTGCTGTCGAAGACCGGCACCAGGCCGATGTCGTGCACCATCGCCGCGACGAACAGCAGCTCCTCGTCGAACGCGATGCCGTGCCGGGCGGCGTGGTCGGCGGCCCACAGGTAGGACCGCAGGCAGTGGTTCACCAGCGCCGGTGAGCTGAACTGCTCCACCACCTCCCGCGCGAGGCGGCAGGCGGCGGTGTCGGGCAGGGCGGGGAGGGAGGCGGTCACGGTCGGTGAGTGTGCCGCCGTCCGTCCGCTCCTCCCCCGCCCGCCGCGCACCCTGGCAGGTCCGTTGCGGAACCCGGCAGGGACGGTGTCCTGACGAGAGCCGTCACGCCGAGGGCTTGAGCTCCCTGACCCGCTCGATGAGCCCGCCGGCGCAGGCGTCGATGAACCCGTCGGGGTCCGGGCCGACGTTCTGCAGGACGAGGTGGTCGAAGCCCGCGTCGACGTAGGGCTGCGCCTGCTGGAGGTGCTTCTCCGGGTCCGGCCCGACGGAGAACTGCCCCCGGATGTCGTCCTCCCTCACCGTCTGGCTGGCGGCGTCGAAGTTGACCGGGTTGGGCAGCTCGCTCATGACCTTCCAGCCGGTGAGCGCCCAGCGGCTGGTCTTCAGCGCCTCCTCGACGGCGGACTGCTCGTCCTGCGCCCACGCCATCGGCACCTCGGCGTAGAGCGGGCCCTTGCCGCCGGCGTCGCGGAAGGCGCCGACGAGGTCCTCGCGCGGCTCGGTGGCGAACAGCCCGTCGCCGTACTGGGCGGCCAGCTCCGAGGCGTTGTGCCCGCCGCTGGCGACCGCGATGACCGGGAGCTCGTCCGGCAGGTCGAACACCCGGGCGTCCTCGAGCTGCAGGTACCTGCCCTCGAAGGTCTGGTAGCCGCCCTGCCAGAGCTGCCGGATGATCTGCAGCGCCTCGCGGAGCATCTCGTGCCGCACGTGCACCGCCGGCCAGCCGGTGCCGACGACGTGCTCGTTGAGCCGCTCACCGGCGCCGATGCCGAGGGTGAACCGGCCCTCGGCGAGGATCTGCACGGTGGCCGCGGCCTGGGCGATGACCGCCGGGTGGTACCGGATGATCGGGCAGGTCACGCCGGTGACCAGGCCGATCCGCTCGGTCCTCGCGGCCATCGCGCCGAGCATCGACCAGGTGAAGCCGCTGTGCCCCTGGACGTCGAGCCACGGGTGGTAGTGGTCGCTCATCTCGACGAAGTCGAAGCCCGCCTCCTCGGCCCGCACCGTCTGGCGGACGACCTCCCCGGGCGGGAAGGCCTCGGTGGCGAGCTTCAGTCCGACCTGCATCGCGGGCGTCCTCACTGTCGGGTCCAGCGGTCGCACGAGGGCTGCCCGGGCCCGGCGGAACGGAAACGGCACGCCGGGGTCCCACGGCTCAGCCGGGGGCGACGTCCACCCGCAGGCCCAGCTGCTCGAAGAAGCCCTTCTGGTCGAAGTAGCCGACGACGCGCGTGATGCCGTCCGGCCCGACCTCGATCAGGTCGACCCCCGGGACGTCGCACCGGCGCTGGGTCGGCGCCGGCAGTCCCGGCAGCACGCCGCTGTTGGTGCCCTGCAGGCGCCAGCGGACGTACGCCCGGGAGCCCTCGCCGACGACGTCCTCGACGGTCAGCGTCAGGTCGGGGAAGGCCGCCAGGAAGCCGGAGACGAACCCGGCGACCGCGCCCTTCGGCAGGGGCTCGGGCAACGAGGGGTCGGTGTAGACGCCGTCGTCGGCGAAGGTCGCGGCGACGGCGTCCCCGTCGTGGTCCTGCCAGCCGCGCAGGTACCGCTCGGCCAGCTCGGCGGCGCTCAGCGTCGTCGTCATGTCGGTCTCCCCTCGGACGGTGGGCGGGCACCGCAGCGCGGACGGGGGCCGCCGCGCGCCACGGCGAGGTGGTCGCGCGAGGGTGCCGAGGCTAGTGCCGCGCCGCCCGGAAGCCGAGGGAGTTCCCCGCCGCGGGGTCCCCGGGTAATGCGGTCGCGGCGCGCGAGCCGAGCGCGTTGACTGCCCCGGCCCACCACGACGCCGCGGGGACCGGGCCCCGCTCAGGAGAAGAGAAAGGACGATGGAGGAGATCAGCGGACGCCTGCTCAGCTGGGCGTCGATCCTCGAGGACGCGACCCGCGAGCAGGCCGAGCGCACCGCCTCGCTCCCGTTCATCCACCCGCACGTGGCGCTCATGCCCGACGCCCACCTGGGGCTCGGCGCGACCGTCGGCTCGGTCATCCCGACCGACGGGGCGATCATCCCGGCGGCGGTCGGGGTGGACATCGGCTGCGGGATGATGGCCGTGCGCACCCAGTTCACCGGCGACGACGTCCGCGGCCGCAACCTGGCCACGCTGCACGAGCAGATCTCGCGGGCGATCCCGCTGTCGGCCGGCCGCTACAACCGCAGGCTCCGCGACACGGCCGCGCCGCGGGTCGAGGAGCTCCGCGCGCTCCCGGGCGCGGACCAGGCCGACGGCGTCGTGCGCGACTGGCCGCTGCAGCTGGGCTCGCTCGGCTCGGGCAACCACTTCATCGAGGTGTCCCTCGACGAGGCCGACCGGGTGTGGTTGTTCCTGCACTCGGGCTCGCGGGGCGTCGGCAACAAGCTGGCGTCGAAGCACATCCGGGTGGCGCAGGAGCGCACCCGGGCCCGCGGCGTCGTCGTCCCCGACCGCGACCTCGCCTACCTGGAGGAGGGCGAGCCGGAGTTCGACGCGTACATCGAGGCACTGCACTGGGCGCAGCGGTTCGCCGCGCTCAACCGCGAGGAGATGATGGACCGCGTCGCCGACCAGGTGTCCCGGTTCCTGACCGAGGAGGTCCGGCGCGAGCAGGTGGTCCAGTGCCACCACAACTACACCGAGCGGGAGACCCACTACGGCCGCCGGGTGTGGCTGTCCCGCAAGGGCGCGATCGCGGCGCGCCGGGGCCAGTGGGGGCTCATCCCGGGGTCGATGGGCGCGGCGTCCTACGTCGTCGTCGGCAAGGGCGACGCTGCGTCGCTGACCTCGGCGCCGCACGGTGCCGGGCGGGCGTTCTCCCGGTCGGCCGCGCGCAAGCGGTTCAGCCGGGCCGACCTCGACCGGCGGATGACCGGCATCGCCTGGGGCCGCTCGGACGCCTTCCTCGACGAGCACCCCGAGGCGTACAAGAGCATCGACGTCGTCATGGCCGACGCCGCCGACCTGGTCGAGGTCCGGCACACGCTGCGCCAGGTGGTGAACGTCAAGGGCGACTGAGGTCCCGCGCCCGCTCGTGCTCTGCCCCCGGTCGGGGGCAGAGCACGAGCACGCCGGGCGAGGAGCCTGCCGACTTTCGGTGCCACCTGGGCTCCAGCAGAGTGACGGCGTGACGACGTCGATCGAGGCCGCCGCGCTGCAGGAGGTGGCACCGGGCGTCTTCGCCTACGTGCAGCCCGACGGCAGCTGGATGATCAACAACACCGGCGTCGTCACCGGCGACGACGGCACGGGGCTGATGGTGGACACCACCTCGACCGAGGCCCGCAACCGCGCGCTCCTGGCCGCCGTCGGGTCGGTGGCGCCGGGCCGGCTGCGGGCGCTGGTGAACACCCACCACCACGGCGACCACACCTTCGGCAACTGGCTGGTCCCCGCCGACACCCCGGTCGTCGGGCACGTGCACGCGAGGGAGGACCAGCTCGCCGCCGGGCTGCTGGCCGCGCAGGTGCTCACCGGCCCGGACTACGGGCACCTGGAGGTGCGCCCGCCCGACCTCACGTTCACCGGCGCGCTGACCCTGCACCTCGGCGAGCGGGCGGTGGAGCTGCACGCGGTGGGGCCTGCGCACACCCGCGGCGACGTCGTCGTGTGGCTGCCGGCGCAGCGGGTCGCCTTCGCCGGCGACGTCGCCTTCGCCGGCGGCCAGCCGTTCCTCGCGGAGGGCAGCGTCGCCCGCTACCCGCGGGCGGTGGAGGCGCTGCGCGCGCTGCAGCCCGACGTGCTGGTGCCCGGGCACGGCCCGGTGTGCCGCGGCGACGAGGTCCCCCGGCTGCTCGACGACCTCGCCGGCTACGCCGCCTTCGTCGACGCCACCGCGCGCGAGGGGCACGCGGCCGGGTGGTCGCCGCTGGAGACCGCCCGCCGGCACGCGGACAACCCCTACGCCGGGTGGCAGGAGTCCGAGCGGCTGGTGGGCAACCTGCACCGCGCCTACGCCGAGCTCGACGGCCGGCCGCCGGGCGAGCGGCTGCCGCTGACCGCCATCTGGCCGGACATGGTGGCGTTCCACGGCGGCCCCATCGGCTGCCGGGCGTGAGGGAGGAGAGCTGATGCGCTGGGTCACCTACGTCTCGCCGTCCGACGGCGCGGAGCGGGCCGGGCTGCTGCGCGACGGGGAGGTGCACGGGTTCGACGCCGCGCTGGTCGACCTGCTGCCCGACCTCGCCGCGGCGGCGGAGCGCACCCCGGCCGAGGTGGTGCCGGAGGACGGGCTGGTGCTGCGCGCGCCGGTGCCGCGGCCGCCGTCGGTCCGCGACTTCCTGTCCTTCGAGCAGCACGCGCGCAACGCCGCCGCCGCGTTCGGCCGGGAGGTCTCGCCGGTCTGGTTCCAGCAGCCGGTCTTCTACTTCACCAACCCCGCGGCGGTGCGCGGGACCGGCGAGCCGGTGCCTGTCTCCCCCGGCTCGGCGGCGTTCGACTACGAGGTGGAGGTCGCCGCGGTCGTCGGCCGGGGCGGGTCGGACCTCACGCCGGAGCAGGCCGAGGCCGCGATCGCCGGCTACACGGTGTTCGTCGACTGGAGCGCCCGCGACGTGCAGGGCGTGGAGTCCCAGGTCGGCCTCGGCCCGGCCAAGGGCAAGGACGGCGCGACGACGCTCGGCCCGGTGCTGGTCACGCCCGACGAGCTCGAGCCGCACCGCTCCGGCGCCGGCTACGCGCTGCGGATGGCGGCCGCGGTCGACGGCGTCGAGCAGGGCGGCGGCAGCTGGGCCGACATCCACTGGTCGTTCGGGCAGATGCTCGCCTACGCCTCGCGGGGCACCGAGCTGCGGCCCGGTGACGTGGTCGGCAGCGGCACGGTCGGCACCGGGTGCCTGCTGGAGCTGCGGTCGCTGCACGGCGAGGAGGAGCACCCGTGGCTGCGGCCGGGCGTGGAGGTCGCGGTGACGGTCGAGCGGATCGGCACGGTGACCGCACGCATCGTCGCCGGCCCCGACCCGGTGCCGCTGGGTCCCCCCGCGACGGCCGCGCGGGCCTAGGGCGGAGCGTGCCCGTGCTCCGCCCCACGGTGGAGCCGGAGCACGGGCGCGCGCCGGTCAGTCCTCCGCCTGGCCCATCCCGGTGCCCTCGGCGGCGCCGGGGAAGCCGGGGCGGTCCCCGCTGCCCATGGGTCCCTGGGCAGCGCGGGGTCCCTGCTCGGGAGCGTCGTCGGCGACGCCGTTCTCGTCGGGGTGCTCACCGGGCAGCACGTGGTCGTCGGTGCGGCCGTCCGAGCCGCCGTTCGGCGGACCCTGGGTCATCGCGGACCTCCTCAGCCGTGCTCCGACCGGACGGCTGGGCTCACCCCGGTCGGGGCACGGGGTACCCGGCCCGGCGCCCCGGACACGGCTCGGGCGGTCGGCGTCCGCCCCGCGACGGGTGGTCAGGGGCAGCTCTCCTCGAGCTTCACGACGCCGAGGTCGATCGTCCCCTCCGCCGCGCCGGTGACCCGCTGGCCGGCCGGGACGTTCTGCGTGCAGACCCTCCAGTTGGCGTCGAGCACCTGGTTGCGGGTGCCGAGCAGGTCGTGGGACAGGCTGAGGAGGACGCCGTTGGCCTGGATCAGGTCCTGGGCGTCCTGCAGGGTCATCCCGACCACCGACGGCATGGCGAAGTCGACCACCGGCGCGGCCGGCGTGGTCGGGGCCGGGGTGGTCGGGGCGGCGGTGGTGGACGGGACCGGCGCGGGCGCCGGCGTCGACTCGGGAGCCGGCGCGGAGGCCGACGCACTGGTGGCCGAGGAGGTCGACGCGTCCGACGCCGCCGCGGTCTCGTCGCTCCCGCACCCGGAGGCGAGGACGCCGACGGAGAGCAGGACCGGGACGGCGGCGAGCCGGCGGAGCGGACGGACGGCAGAGGCGAGCTGGGTCATGGGACACCCCGTGGAGATCGAGAGCGGCGCGTGCGCCGGTCGCCCCACAGCCGGGCTGCGACCCGGTGCCGCGAGAGGAACGCCAGGAGCCTCACACGGTCGGCGGTCGCCGTCCGGGAGATCCGGGACGGCGTCGTAGCGGGACGGTCACGAAGTGCCCCGGTCGCCCCGCCGGTCCCCCCGGACACGCCGCGGCCCCCGTCCCGGGTGAGGAACGGGGGCCGCGGTCGCGCTCGCAGGTCAGTAGCCGCGACCGGCCTGACCCTTGCCGCCCTTCGCGTTCTTGGCCTGGAAGTCGCGGATGAACTGCTTGATCTTGGCCTGGTTCTGCGGCTTCCGGAGCTCCTGGACGACCTTGGCGGCGACGCCCGAGGCGATCAGGTTCCTCATCATGCCCATGGGGGGACTCCCTCCTCTCGACTGCTGGTTCCGGTGCCCCGTCAACGGGCGGCGCAACCGTCGCGATCCCCGGGGTTTCCCGCTCCCGTCGTGGTGGGCCGCTGACGCGCTGTGCGGGCGCACCGCTGCGTCCTTTCTCGTCCGCCACGGCGTGTCGGCGCCTGCGTGTCGGAGGTCGAGCGGCGGAGGGGACGGCTCCTGCGCTGGTGGAACGGGCGATTCGGATCCGCGGCCCGCGTCAAGTCCGCGACTCGCGTCCGGGCGTGGCGCGGACGCGATCCGGTTGAACGCTGCAACACCCCTCCCTACCGTCGTCGCGGTCCGGCCGGCCCTCAGTCACCTCCCGTGTGACACCCGCCGGACACGCCGAACCAGGCGGCCGGCAACCGGCCGGCGCCCGGACCGGGGACCCACGTGAGCACTGGGGTGAAGCGCGCGCCGTCGCGCCGGGCGACTCCTCCGCCCGAACCCGTCAGCTAACCCGGTAGGCGGTCGCGGAGAACAGGAGAACCGTCGTCGATGACGACTGCACGCACGTCCACCGCCCGTCGCTCGTTCCGCGGCATCGCCGTCGCGGCCCTCGCCGGAGCCGGCATCGCCCTCTCACCCCTCCCGGCGTCGGCCGCCGCGGGCGACGGGGGTACCGCGACGGTCGCCGCCGCACCGGCGGCCGCTCCCAACGGCGCGGCCCAGGCCGCCGTCGACACCGCCCTGGCCCAGGTCGGTGACCCGTACGTGTACGGCGCCACCGGCCCGAGCTCGTTCGACTGCTCGGGCCTGACCAGCTACAGCTACCAGGCGGCGGGCGTCTCGATCCCGCGCACCTCGAAGGCCCAGTCGACGTTCGGCACCCCGGTGGCGAAGGCCGACCTGCAGCCGGGCGACCTGGTGTTCTTCTACAGCCCCGTGTCGCACGTGGGCATGTACATCGGCAACGGCCAGATGGTCCACGCCTCGACCGCCGGCAAGCCGGTGGCCGTCGTGAGCCTCGACTCGATGCCGGAGTACGTGGGCGCGCGCCGCGTCGCCTGACGCGCGGAACGGTGTCCCCGGCCGGCTCGCCCGGCCGGGGGCACCGAACCGTCCTCGGGTGGTGTCCGCCGGCGATCCCGCCTGGCCGCGGCCCGCCGGCCCCGGGCCGGTGGTGGCGGTGGGCAAGCTCGTCGCCGACCAGCTGCTCGAGCTGTCCGCGCCGCTGGTGGCCGGCGGCCAGCAGCGGGTCGAGCGGACGACGACGGCCGGCGGCGCCCCCGCCAACGTCACCGCCGGCGTGGCCCATCTGGGTGCGCCGGCGCGGTTCGCGGGCTGGGCCGGCGCCGACCCGCTGGCCGACGGGCTGCTGGCCGGTCTCGCTCGGAGGGGCGTCGAGCTCGCGGTGGTCCGCCGCGGGCGCGCGCCGCTGTCGACGGTGCTCGTGCACCCCGACGGCGAGCGCACGGTGCTGACCGACCGCGGCGAGGGCGGCCTGGAGCCGGCCGACGTCCGGCCGGAGTGGTTCGCCGGCGCCGCCGTCGCCCACCTCGACGGCTACGACCTGCTGCGCTTCCCCGACGTGGTGCGGGCCGCGGCCGGCACGGCGCACGACCTCGGGGTGCCGGTGAGCGCGGACGTCGCCGCGGCCGCCCGCATCGAGCGGCACGGTGCCGATGGCTACGTCGAGCTGCTCGCCGGGCTGCGTCCGGACGTGCTCTGCTGCAACGCCGCGGAGGCCGCGGCCCTGGGCCTGGACGGCGCCCTGCCCGCCTGGGCGCCGCCGCTGGTGCTGGTGCACGCCGGCGCCCGGCCGACCCGGGTCGTCACGGCGGCGGGCACGGTGGAGGTCCCGGTGGAGCCGCTGCCCGCGGGTGGACCGCGCGACACGACGGGCTGCGGGGACGCGTTCGCGGCCGGGCTGCTGACCGGCTGGCGCGCGGGCGTGCCCGTGCTGGACGCCGTCCGGATCGGCCACGCGGCAGCTGCTGTGGTGGCGGGTGTGGTCGGCGGTCAGCCGCCATCGTCAGGCGCCTGACCTGGGGGTTCGTGCTGCGCGGGCACTGCCGGCTCTCCGACGCCGCCGCTGCCCGACTGGTGCGCAGCGGCCGGGCGCTGGACCACCTGCCCGCCCTCGCCGAGGCCCACGACGCCGGTCTGGTGTCCGCCGAGCAGGTCGCCGTCGCCGCGAAGGCGGTGACCCCCGAACGCCTCACCGCCGCGGCCGCCGGGGTGGACCTGGCCGTCATCGACGCGGTGCTCACCGGCGTGGCGGTCGAGCAGCCGCACGCCGACCTCGTGCAGGTCGTGCAGCACTACCTCGACGACCTCGATCCCTACGGGCCCGAGCCCGACCCCACCGAGGGCCGGTCACTGACGCTGGCCAAGCACGCCGACGGGTCGCTGCCCACGCTGCGCGGCCACAGGCCGCAGATCGCCGTCGTCATCGACCTGGCCGACCTGGTCGACCCGGCCGGGAACCCGAACGCCGGGCGGATGGCCTTCGGCGCCACCGTCTCCGCCGCCCGGACTCGCTGGCTGGCCTGCGACGGCGCCGTCTCCCGGGTGGTGTTCGGCCCCGACGGCGCCCCGCTGGACCTGGGCCGCGAGCAGCGGCTGATGAGCCGCCACATCCGCAAGGCCGCCGAGCTGCGCGACGGCGGGTGCGTGTCCACCGGCTGCGGCGCCCCGACGTGGTGGTGCGACGTGCACCACCTGGTCCACTGGATCGACGGCGGCGACACCAGCCTGGACAACGCAGCCCTGCTGTGCGAGCGCCACCACACCGAGGTCCACCACGGCTTCCGGGTGGAACGACGACCGGCCGGCCGATGGCGCACGTGGCGCCCCGACGGCACCGAGATCACCACCCCGGCGCCACTGCTCTCTCCTGCCGCCTGACTCAGGGGAGGTAGCGGCGGCGGAAGAGCGCTGCCCAGCCCTCGAACTCCGGCACCGCCGCCGCGGCGTCCGCGAGGTCGCCGTGTCCGCGGAAGAGCACGCGCGTCGGCAGGGCACCGCGGTCGGCGTCGAGCCGGCGCACCACCTCGCGGGCGCCCTCGTCGTCGTCCCGGGCGAGGACCAGGGTCACCGCCGCGTCCCACTCCAGACCACCCGCGGAACCGCCGCGGCGCACGCTCTCGGTGAGCAGCACGTTCCGCAGCAGCTGCCGGGTCGGGTACTCGCCGAGGCGGTCGAAGGCGCCGTCGGCCATGCCGAACCGTTCGCAGTGCCGGCGGTAGCTGGCGTCCTTCTCCCGGCGCCGCCCGTCCTTCTCCGGACCGGGATCCCGGCTGAAGCCGTCCACGTACTTGGTCTCGACGGCGACGAGCAGGCTCCGGCCGTCGGCCAGCCGGGCCGACAGCACGGCGTCGAAGGCCGACCCGTCCCCGAGGTGCTCGCGTGGGGCCGGCGCCCACTCGCACTCGATGCCGTCGATGACGCGGTCGCCGACGTCGACCCGCTCGAGTCCCGTCACCGGCAGGTCCAGGAGACGGCCGATCACGACCGCGGCGGCCTCACGGTGGGCGCGCAGGTGCCCGAAGACGCTGAACGCCAGTGGCATCGAGCTGAGCATGTTGGTGAACAGCCGCGAGCGCTCGAGCTGACCTCCCTCCTCGCGCACGACCTCGGCGCGTGCGCGCGCGTACCGCGCCGCCTCGGGTGAGAGGAAGTTGCGGTCGCCGTGCTCCTCGCGGAGGTGGTTCCCGAGCGGCCGGCCCTTCCACGTGCCGGCCGGCAGGCCGAGCACCTGCTCGCGGAAGTCCGACTGCCGCCGCCGCTCCCGCCGGGTGACCGGGCCGTCCGACCGGACGACGGAGATGACGCTGTCGGTCACGACGTCAGATCCGCGCCAGGAGTTCGGCCTTCTTGGCCTCGAAGTCCGCGATGGTGATGACGCCCGCGTCCCGCAGCTCGGCCAGCTGGCGCAACTGCTCGACGACCGCGGGGAAGCCGCCGTCACCGGCAGTGCCCGGCTGCGGAGCCGGGGCGGGCGCCTGCTTGACGAACGGGTCCGCCGGAGCCGCCTGCGCCGGCGGCACGAGCAGCGCACTGACCGCGGAGCGGACCTGGTCCACGAAGGGGCCGCCGTCCGCCTTCGGCACGGACGTGTAGGTGACCTTGCGGCCGCCGTCCTGCACGGTCAGCTTCCCCGTCAGGACACCGGCGTCCCACAGGATCGAGCCGAGGCGCAGCAGGGGGTACTCGTCGATGCTGGAACCACCCCACCCGTCGCGGGCGAAGAGGACGCGGCGGTCCGTGAGCGCGAGCAGGCCCTGGCTGGTCCCGAGGACGGCAGGAGCGAGGGCTTCGACCCGCTCACCCGGCCACAGGTGGGCGGCGAGCCCGCGGATCTCCTTCCTCCTGCCCATCGTCGACGACATGCGCGCCGCCGCGGCGGCGATGTCGGGACGCAACTGCTCGGCCATGGTGCTCCTGTCCGCTCCGGCCCGCGTGGGCGCGGACTCCGGACGACGGTAAGGACGGATCCCTGGGCGCCGTGGGACCCGGTGGCGCGGTCCGGCACGTCTCCCCCGGCCGTCCCAGTCGCCTCACGAGGAACCGCTGAGGGCGATCGGCCCCGCGTCGGTTCAGTGGCGGACGCCGAGGTGGCGCTCCGCGCAGGTCGAGCAGAGCCCGGTGTTGTCGTGCACGTGCTCGCGGGCGTTGACCTGGCGGCACACCGGGCACCAGCGGAAGGTCCGCCGCCGCCTGCGGGCGACCTCCTCCGCCGCCTCGGCCAGCTGTGCGCGCTCGTACAGCACCTCGTCGGAGGAGAACCGGCGGTCGGCCACGAACTCCCACACCAACTCGGCGGGCCCGGACCAGCGCGGCTCGGGACGGGCCAGCGTGAAGCCGAACCCGTCCCAGCCGACCGCGACCTGCGCCGGCTCCCCGCTCACGAACCACCGCTGGTGCGGCGGCCCGGCCACCTCCGTCCAGCCGTCGCCGAGCGCCCGCACCAGCACGTCGGGCGCCACCCCGACCAGGGCGGCGAGCTCCGCGGTGTCAGACACCGGCCATCTCGGCCAGCCGGCACATCGCGTTGACCTGGCGCAGCTGCTCCGGCGTCCGCACCTGGGCGTCGAGCAGCAGGGGGCTCATCACCACCACCGCCAGCGCCTTCGCCCGCGACACCGCCACGTTGAGCCGGTTGAGGTCGTACAGGAACGACACCCCGCGCGGCGCCTCGTCGGCCGACGTCGACGTCGTCGAGTAGACGACCACCGGCGCCTCCTGCCCCTGGAACCGGTCGACCGTGCCCACCCGCGCGCCGTCGGGCAGCAGCGACCGGATCAGCGCCACCTGGTTGTTGTACGGCGCGACGACGAGCACGTCGTCCGGGCCGATCGGCCGCTCGGCGCCCTCGGCGTCCACCCAGCCGACGCCCTGCAGCGACTCCCAGACGGCGGCCACCTCGGCCGCCTCCTCCATCGACGACGCCGACGCCGCCACCGTGTGCTCCACGAACCGCACCGCCGGCCCGGCCCCCGACACCAGCCCGCCGGGCCGGACGGTGATCCGCTCCCGCAGCGCCGCCGACTCCAGCCGGCCCTCGTACGCCAGGTCGGACACGAACGCGGTCAGTGCCGGGTGCATCCGGTAGGTCGTGTCCAGGAAGACCCCGCGGCCCTCCGGCACGGTGGGGTGCCCCTCGAGCAGGTGCTCCAGCGCGGACAGCCCCGAGTCGCCGGGGTGCACGGCCTGGGTCGGCTGGGCCAGCTGCTGCGGGTCGCCGAGCAGCACGAGCGACCTCGCCGCCCGCGCCACCGCGAGGGCGTTGGCCAGCGCGAACTGACCCGCCTCGTCGACGACGAGCACGTCGACGGCCTCGGCGAGGTCGGGCTGCGTCCAGAACCACGCCGTCCCGCCGACCAGCGACACGTCGCCCTCCAGCAGCCGCGAGGCGACCTCCTTGCCGTCGCGCGACCACTCCACGCCCGGTGCGCCGCAGGCCTGCTTCTCCTCGCACTTCTGCAGCGCGGGCCGGCCGACGGCGGACAGCACGTTGCCGATGACGGCGTGCGAGGTCGCCGTGACGCCGACCTTCTTGCCGGCGTCGAGCAGCGCCCGGATCAGCCGCGACGCCGCCCGCGTCTTGCCGCTGCCGGGCGGGCCCTGCACGGCGAGCACCTTGCCGTCGAGCCGCAGCCCGAGCCGGACGACGGCGTCGCCGGCCTCCTCCCCCGGCAGCCGCCGGCAGTCCGAGGGCACCCGCCGCTCGAGCAGCGCCCGGCCGAGGCAGTCGCGGCCGGCGAGCACGTCGAGCGCGGTCGCCGCGATCGCCTCGCGCATGCCCTTGTCGTCGATCGGCCCCTCCGGGCCGAGGGCGCGCGGCGTGGGTTCCTTCGTCGACTTGACGACGAGTCGACCCTCGACGGCGTCGAGCTCGCGGATCTCCCCGACGCGCGTGCGGGTGTCGACGTCGACCACCTTCGACCCCACCGACAGCTTCGTGTCCTGCGTCGGGAACGAGAACGCGTAGAGCTTCGACCGCTTCTCGGTGCCGACCTCGACCGGCGCCGACAGCCCGCCGAGCACCGTGCCGTCCTCGACCAGGGCGGCGTCGTCGAGGTCCTTGCGGCTGAAGAACTCCCACCAGCCGGGGCGCGCCTCGCGGCGGTGCCACTGCACGAGGTCGCCGAGCAGGCCGTGGCCGGCCACCTGCAGCCGCTCGACCAGCGCGAGCTCCTCGGTCTCGGCCTCCGACCGCTCGGCCGGGCCGGTCGTCTCGGACAGCACCGGCCGCGTCTGGCCGCCGAACTCCCGCTCGAGCTCCTCGCGCTGGGTCTCCAGCCAGTCGTGCAGCTCGCGGGTCGAGTCGACGTCGTCCTTGTTGTAGAGCTCGATGTCCACGAGGCGCTGCGGGTCCCGGTCGGCGAGCCACTTCTCGTAGGCGATGACGCTGCCCATGGCGTCGGCGACGTCGCCGGTGTGCTCGCGGCCGTAGAACGCCTCGACCTTCTTGATCGAGTACGAGCCCTTGCTGATCCGCATCGACTGCTTGACGACCGGATAGAGGTCGACGAACCGCTCGGCGCGCAGCAGCTGGTCGAGCTCCGCCTCGCGGACGCCGTACCGGCCGGTGAGCCGCTTGAGCGCGCTGACCTCGTAGGCGGCGTAGTGGTAGACGTGCATGCCGGGGTCGGCGCGCCAGGCATCGAGGACCAGGTCGATCAGGTCGGCGACCATCCGCTTCTCGGCGGCGGGGTCGTGCGCCCACAGCGCGGTGAAGCTGCCGTCGCGCCGCCCCACGCCGGCCAGGTACTCCAGGCCCGCGCCGTCGGCGGAGTGCGGGTCGCCCTCGAAGTCGAGGTAGAGGTCGCCGTCGCTGGGCTCGGGCAGCCGCAGCAGGCCGAGGCCCCCGGCCGGCGGGAGCAGGGTGCGGCTGGGGACGCCGGTGCGGCGCTCGTCGAGCTGCTGGCGCGCCTGCTCCTGCAGCCGGGCGCGGGTGGCCGCGCCGATGCGGGCGGCCTTCAGCGTCTCGGGCGGGGCCTCGGCGAGCTGCTCGAGGGTGGTGACGCCGGCGGCGCGCAGGGCGTCGCGGGTGTCGCGGCGCATGCCGGCGACGAGGGAGAGGTCGTCGGCCCCCTGCAGCTCGGCGTCGCACTTGGGCTTCCACGTGCACTGGCTGCAGTAGGGGCCGGGGACGGGCTCGGTGGCCGGCGGGTCGGCGACGAAGGCGGTCAGCCGGGCGCGGGCGCGGCGGGCGTAGGCGGCGACGTCGACCAGCCGCCACGGGTTGGTGACGCCGTCGCCGGTGACGACGCAGATCCGGTCGGGCTGCCTGCCCTGCAGGACGGCGAGGCGCTCGGCATAGGTGGCCATCTGCAGCAGGGCGGGCACCTTGACGCGGCGGGCGAGCTTGGCGTCGGCGACCTCGTACGACCAGCTCCCGAGGGCCGACGGCGTGGGCACCTTCAGGAGGAAGTCGGCCGCGCCGCCCCAGACGCCGTCGAAGAACGCGGCCTGCGAGACGACGTCGACGCCGGCGCGCATGGCCTGCAGGGTCATCGCCTCGGCCTCGCGGCGGCCGGCGGCGTCGAAGCGGGCCGGGATGCGGACGACGCTGCGGCCCTCGGCCTCGAGCGCGTCGAGGTAGCGCATCTCGTGCTCGGTGCCGAGGTCGGCGATGAGCGCGGCGTGGTCGCCCGGGCCCTCGGCGAGCGGCTCGAGCCGGCCGTCGGCGACGGCGAGGTTGAGCGTCGTGAGGTGTGCGCAGGCCTGGTGGCGGGTCAGGTCGGTGGGGCTCAGGACCAGGGAGCCGTCGGTGCGGTACATCGAGACGGGACGGTCTCATGCGGCGGCCGCGATCGGTGTCTTCCGCGCCGGTAGCGTCGGTGCGCCATGTCGAGGAGGCGCGCGTGACCCGAGGACTGCACCGCTCCCACCGCGTGGCCGGCGCGCTCGTCGGGGCGGCCGTGGGCGACGCGCTCGGGGCGCCGTTCGAGTTCGGCCCGGCCGGGGCGTTCTCCGCCCGCTTCCCCACGGACGCTCGTGGGTCCACCACCGAGATGTGCGGCGGTGGGTCGCTGGGGTGGGAGCCGGGCGAGTTCACCGACGACACGCAGATGGCGCTGCTCGTGGCGCAGTCGCTGATCGAGCGGGACGGGCTCGACGAGGCCGACGTCTTCGACCGGTTCGCGGCCTGGGCGGCGGCCGGTCCGCCGGACGTCGGCGTGCAGACCCGGGCGGTGCTCGACTCGGGTCTGCCCTGGGACCGCGCGGCGGCCGAGCACTTCGCGCGCACCGGACGCGCGGCCGGTAACGGCTCGCTCATGCGGACGACGCCCGCCGCCATCTGGTTCTCCCGGTCCGGCACCGCCGCCACCGTGGACGCCGCCCGGCGGCTCTCGGCGCTCACCCACGGCGACCCGGCGGCCGGCGAGGGCTGCGCGGTCTTCCACGAGCTGATGCGCGTGGCGCTCGACGGCGGCGACCCGCTGGCCGCCGTCCCTGCGGCGCTCGCGCTCGTCGCGGACGAGCACCGCGACCGCTGGGCCGCCGTCCTGGCGCCGGACTGGGAGCCGTCGATGGCGACCGAGTCCAACGGCGCGGTGTGGCCGACGCTCGGCCAGGCGCTGTGGGCCCTGCGGCACGGGCGGGACTTCGCGCACGTGCTGCGGCTGGTGGTCGACCTCGGCGGCGACACCGACACGGTCGCCTGCGTGGCCGGCGGGCTGGCCGGCGCGGTGTACGGGATGGGCGGCATCCCGATGCGCTGGGCGTCGGTGGTGCACGGCCGGGTGCCCGGGCACGGGGACCGCGTGTGGCGGCTGCCCGACCTGCTGTCGCTGGCCGCCGCGCTCGACGGCAAGGAGTTCTTCCAGGCGGAGACGGGCGTCATCCCGCGGATCGGCCCGGCCGAGGTGCTGCCGGGCATCTGGGCGGGCAACCTCGACGGCGCGCGGTACTCCGAGGAGGACTTCGCCGTCATCAGCCTGTGCCGGCTGGCCGAGCCGTTCCCGCACACGCTGCACCGGATGGCCTACATCGCCGACAACAGCCACAACGTCGACGTCGACGTCGTCCTGGCCGACGTGCTCGACGACCTCGCCGCCCTGCGCGCCGAGGGCCACCGGGTGCTCGTGCACTGCCACGGCGGGGCGTCGCGGACCGGGCTGGTGCTGCGCGCCTGGCTCGTGCGCGAGCACGGGATGACGCCGGAGCAGGCGACGGCGCACGTCGCCGAGCGCTGGCCGCACCTCGGGCTGTGGAACGAGTCGTTCACCGCCGCACTGGAACGCCTCGCGGCTCAGCGGTAGTCAGACGTCGGTGACCCGGATGGCCAGCAGGTCGCTCACCTCGACGGGACGACCGGCGTCGACGACCAGCTCCAGCCGGTGCCGGCCCGGCCGGTGCACGAGGCGCGGACCCGCGTAGCAGGGGACGTCCGCCGCGGCGGGACCGGCGTGGTGCACGCACTGGAGGGCACCCGCCGGTGAGGTGGACCCGGCGGGCCGACGGGGCGGGAGGTCGAGCACGAAGACCAGGGGACGTGCGGGGTGGCGCTCGTCGTCGCGGTGCACCCAGATCGGGAAGCCGAGGTCGGCGTACGGCCGGAAGGCGGGCTCCTGCTCCGGCGGGAGTCGCCCGCGGAGCCCGATCCCGAACGGGCTGGCACCCGTCGTGGCCCAGTCGGCCCGGCGGTCCAGCCGCAGCGGGTTGTCCCGCGCCTCGGCGCGGTCCTCGACCCACGCCAGCTCCAGGTAGTGCCCGGCCAGGAGGAGCCGCCGGTTGCGGGTGCCCTGACGGGGGTGCGCCGTCCCGGGGTCGAGCTCCCAGCCGGCCGCGGTCAGCCGCGGCGCCCAGGCGTCCTCGGGACCCACCATGCAGAGCACGTGGTCGAGCTCGAGCACCGTCCCAGTGTCCTGCCGCGCCGCGCGGTCAGCGTCATCCCGCGCGGACGACGACCTCGCGGCCGAGGAGGCCGCCGAGGCGCAGGCGGTCATCGACGCCGGAGGCGGGTGTCCGCCGGGCTGGTCCTCCGACGAGGTCCGGGGGTGCTTCGACCCGGGCTCCGACCTCGACGGCAGCGGGATCGCCGACGTCAACGAGTGAACCGGCCGGAGCACGTTCGCCGGGCTCCGGTGTGGGACCACCCTTGTTAGCGTCGCCGCATGGCTGTCGACCCGCGTGGAGCTGACCTCAAGCGGTACCTGCAGGAGGATCCGGGTGGGCCGGTGGTGATGCTCAACCTGCTGCGCTTTGCCGAGGGCGGCCGCGAGTCGTACGACCAGTACGCCCGAGCGCTGTCGGAGACCTTCCTCCCCCGCTACGGCGGTGAGGTCCTCTACGCGGGCGACGGCGGCACCCCGCTGGTGGCCGAGCAGGGCCAGGACTGGGACGCGGTGCTGCTGGTCCGCTATCCCTCACGTGAGGCCTTCAGCCGCATGGTCGCCGATCCCGAGTACCAGCAGGTCACGCACCTGCGCACCCAGGCGCTGACCGAGGCCGTGCTGCAGCCGACCAGCTCCTGGTGACCGGGCGCGGTCAGGCCTCGGGGACCACGACCTCGCGGATGCGGCCGGCCAGCTCCGCGTAGCGCACCGGCGGGCCGGCCAGCGCCTCGACCCGCGCCAGTCCCATGCTCGACTGCCCGGTCGCCGTGACCACCGACCGCGGCAGCACCCAGAAGGACCACTGGGCCAGATCGAGTGCGTCGTAGCTCGCGTGCTCCCTCGCGGTGACGACCGCGAAGACGTAGCCGTCAGCGTTGTACGTCGGCTCTCCCACGGGACCGCCGTCGGTCCAGACGCGGGCACGCAGGCCACCGAAGGTGATCGACGACAGCCTCGACTGCTCCCATGCCTGCAGGTAGGCGCCGGACTTCACCTCGAGCCGCAGCCCGTCCGGCGTCAGCACGTCGTACGGGTCCCACTCGACGCGCGGCCGCAGGTCCGCCTCCATCGCCCGGGCGACCAGGTACTCGGCGAGCATCGGGCGCACGGTGTTGGTCCGCAGGTCCGAGTAGGCCCACGCCCAGAAGTCGCGCAGCCTCGCCCCGGCGCCGTCGATCGGCTCGTCTCCGCTGAGGATGCGCGCCGGCGGCAGCGGGCCCCAGGCCGTCGTCCCGGTGTCAGACACCGGAGGTCACCCGGCCGGCCGGGCGGCGGGTCGGGCGGATCGTGCGCGCGGCCGAGCGGGCCAGGCGGATCGGCCCGGTGTCCCAGAGCTTCTGCACGGGCTCGTCGACCGGAGCCGCGGGCTGCGGCACCGGGCGGGCGGCCTCCTCGGCCTCCACCCGCGCCTGGGCGAGCGCGGCGAGGTGGCGGGCGCGGATGGCGGCCTTCTGCCGGTCCAGCCGCTCCTGCTCGGCCATGACCAGCATCTCCTCCTTGGCCTCGGCCACGGTGCGCCGCGACTGCTGCTGCATCTCCTCGATGTCCACGTCGCCGCTGTCGCGCAGCGCGGCGAGCTTGTCGTAGGCGGTCGGCGGGCCGAAGTTGAGCAGCACCTTCATGAGCACCGGCAGGATCTCCACACACATGAACAGCAGCGACAGCATGAACTTCGCCGCGGCGAGCGTGGCGTTGCGGTCGCTGAGCCGGTCGAGCGCCTCCAGCCGCAGCAGGATGCCGCCGGAGCCCTCGTTGGTGGCGTCGAACGCGGCCTGCAGCCGGTCGAGCTCGGCGGTCAGCCGGGCCAGCTCGGCGGAGTCGGTGGCCAGCGAGGCGGCGGCGAGGTCGGCACTGCGCGACTCGGCGTCGGACGCCGCGTCCTGCGCGTCGTCCAGGGCCGCACGGGCCGAGGCGACGACGCCGGCCTGCGCGTCGGCGGCCGCGCGGGCCTGCACGTAGGCGTCGCCGGTGCCCGGGTCGCCGGTGCCGCAGGTGCCGTCGAGCTCGCACTGGGCGCGCGCCTCGAGGTCGCGCTGGGTGGCCAGAGCGGCGTCGTAGGCGGACTGCTTCGCCGCGACGTCGGCCTGCACCGCGGCCAGCGCCGGGTCGCTCTGCCCGCCCGTGGCGACGACGTCCTGCCCCTGCGTCACCCGCTCCTGCAGCTCGTCGAGGCCGGCGAAGCGCGCGTCGGCCTCCAGCGACTGCCGGTACGCGTCCGCGGCCTCGGCCTGCATGACGGTGATCTCGGCGTCGATCTCCTTGTGGAACACCTGCAGCGTCAGGGGCGTCGCGACGACGACGCCCAGGATCAGCGCCAGCCCCACGCGCGGGACGGCGAGGGCGAGGTTGCGCTTGAGCGAGGCGTCGTGCGCCATGCCGACCAGCAGCATCCGGTCGAGGTTGACCACGACGGCGCCCCAGCCGAGGCCGAGCACCAGCGCGAACGGCCACCAGACGCCCAGGGCCATGTGCAGCGCGAACGACGCCGAGGCGACGGCGAGGCCGCCGGTGCTGAGCAGGACCCCGCCGAGCGCGGCGAACCGCGGCCGCGCGCCGGGCGCCGCCTCGAGCAGGTCGGGCCGCGCGCCGCCGAGGACCGCGAGGCGGTCCTGGAGCCGTCGTCGTCCAGCCATGTCGTGCACTCCCCGAGCGCCGGGGGTCGTGGTTCGTCCGCCGCTCCCCCGAGGCATCGGCAGTCCCGCCGGCGGTCAGGACCCGGTCGTCACACGCGTCCCACGCCGTCCTCGAGCGCGCGGACCAGTCCGGTGGTGACGCCGACACCGCGGGCCACCACCACGCCGTCCCGGACGAGCTGCCCGACGGGCTCACCGGCCGTCGGCTCGCCCGCGAACCGGAGGCGGAGGTGGTGCTCGAGGACGTCGACCGCCGTCGTCATGAGGGTCGGCGGGTCCGGGACGGAGTAGTCGTTGCCCTCCCACACGTGCCACACGCCGCCGACCCGGGTCAGGCGGGCCCCGTTCCGCACGCCGTCGAGGGGGACCTCGCAGCGGTACTCGTCGACGGCGAGCGGGCGGAGGTGGCGCAGCCGGTCGACCAGGGCGCGCGTCTCGTCGTCGACCGGCGGCACCCACCCCCGGTAGCCGACCCGCGGCGGCGTGGCGACCAGCTCCGCCGGCGTGAGGGCGGCGAAGCCGGAGAAGGCACGGGCGCCGTGCAGGTCGGCGAAGGCGGCCCGCAGGCGGCCGTCCTGGCGGACCTCGACGCGGCCGTCGGCACGCTGCAGGACGTCGAAGCGCCAGGCGTCGGGGTGACGGTGCACCGAGGAGCCGAAGCGTTCGGCGATCAGGAGCTCGATCTCGGCGAGCGCCTCCGCCTCCATCTCGAACCACTGCTCCCCCCGGTCGAAGCGGTCGACCTGGTAGAGCCCGTCGTCGCGGCGGAAGAGGACACTCCGGGCCTCGATGTCGCCGAGGTGGATCTCCCGCCCCTGGGGGACCACCACCGTCGCCCCGCGCTCGACGTGGTCGCCGTACCGCTCCACGAGGGCCGTGAGCTGCGGGTCCGGCGTCTCCATGCCGCCACGCTACGGAACGATCCGACTCCGTCCTGGCGTGTCGTCAGGCGCCGGGACCGGCCACGACCATCGGGTCGACCAGCAGGACGTCATCGATGTCGTCCTCCAGAGCGCCGGCGACGAGGCCGACGAGATCGAGTTCATCACCCTCCGACGCCCTCCCGAGGAGGGCCGTGCTGCAGCGGGCGGCCGCCGCGGCAGGACGGCCTGTGTCATGTCGCTCTGGTATCACCGGCGGCACCTCTGGAATGTGGCCATGACAGTGCGCCTGACCGAGCAGGAGCCCGAGGCTCTGCGACGACGAGCAGAACTCGAGGGCCGCTCGATGCAGGACGTCGCGCGGCAGGCGGTCCGCGACTACGTCGAGCGGAACAGCAAGCGTGAGCTGCTCGATCGAGTCCTCGACCGGGAACTCCCCGCTGTGCCGAAGCCCTGGAGCGGCTCGGCCGGTGATCCACCTCGACCTCGACGATCTGCTCCACGTCGCCGGGCGAACACTCGGCGCCTTCGAGGTCCGTGACATCGGTCTGCTGGGGGCGGCGGCTGCCAGACCGCAGGCGACGGCGCTCGGCGAGGACGCCTACCCGTCCATCCACGACAAGGCGGCTGCGCTGCTGCACTCGACCGCCCGCAACCACCCGCTGGTCGACGGCCACGAGCGGCTCTCGCTCGCCGCGACCATCGCTTTCTACGGCCTCAACGGCATGCAACTGACCCTGTCGAACGACGATGCCTACGAGCTCGTGATGGCCATCGCCTCGGGGCAGCTCGACGACGTCGAGCCGATCTCCGGACGTCTCCGGGCGGGCACGGCTCCCTGGACGTGACGGCCCGAACGCGGGGTTCGGTTCGTCCCACTGCGGCTCACCACCGCGGCGGGACGGCCTCCGTCATGTCCGGGGCAGGACGACGTCGGCCGTGTAGGCCGCGTGGTCGCTGAGGTTTTTCCCGTCGGGCCACGTCGGACGGTGCGTCTGTGCGGCGCTCCCGTCGAAGTGCTTGCTGACAGCGAGGTGGTCGATCGAGCGCATCCGACCGTTGAGGTGCTCGGCCCCCGCGGTCAGGGCCACCAGCCCGAGTGAGTCGAACGCGGACTGGAGCGCGGCCATCCCCTTGACCGTGGCCCCGTCGAGGGGGCGCTGGAGCTGCTGGTTGAAGTCCCCACCCCAGACGAGCGGCTCACCGGCACGGCGCTCACCGCGGATCCGCTCGACGTGGTGCTGGAGCACGAGGTGGAACTGAGCAAAGTGACCGGTCGGGAGCCCGTGCCAGTACTGATGAGCCCCCTTCCACGGCAGGACCGAGCAGGCGACCAGGACCGACGTGCCGTCGACGTCGACGCGGGCGAGGACGAGCCCCTCCTCCCCCGGGTGCTCACCGCCGGCCGGCAACGCGGTCACGGGCAGACCCGTCTCGATGCCGGCCCACCGCTTCGGCTTGTCACCGTCGAAGCTCCGGGGCGGCGAGGCGAGGAAACGGCCACCACGCGGATCCCAGTCACGGTGCACCTCGGTCAGCAACCAGAGGTCGGCCTTCTGGTCATCGAGCCAGGCGGAGATCCTCTGGCCCTTCTCCGACGACGGTCTCGGACAGAGCCGCAGGTTCCACGTTCCGATGCGCACGGTGCTCCTCAGGTGGTCGGTTCACCGACACCCTGACGCCTGCCGATACCGGAACGGCGTCGGCGCGCGGGGCGGTCACCCGCGTTGGCGAGACGCAATGGCGCCGCAATCGCGGCAGCCGAGGGTGCGGGCAACAGCCCGAGGCAGCTCCGGAGCACTCCCCCATGCGCTCGTCCCACCATCACACTGCTCGCCGCCGCGTCCTCGCGGCCGGCTGCTCCACCGCCGTCACCGGCGTGGCCGAGCCGGCCGAGCATCCCGTCGCTGGTGAGGAACCCTGGCCGGCCTGTCGGCCGCTGGTCGAGTGGGTGCCTCGCCTGCTGCCGGCCGGCGGCCTCCGCAGTCCGCGGCCGAAGTGGAGCGAGGCCGACCGCCCGCTCTTGCCGAGCGCGTCCTGGCCTCCCCGTCCGCCGTCGGTCTGGACGATCTCGACGGCCGTGGCTGGATGGACGACCTGGCCGTGGCGATCCGGCCGGACGACGGGATCCCGCGGACGGTCGTCGCCGACTTCACGTACGTACGGAGGGCACGGTCCCCGGCTCACCTGACGGCGGTCCGGTACGAGCAACTCGATGTCGACCGGGGAGGCCGCCTGAGGCCTCCTGACCGACCGGAGGACCGGCCCCGCGACCGTGCTCGCGCATGCGGATCGCATGTAGCCTCGGCGGATGGGCAAGATGCTGCAGGTCCGCAACGTGCCCGACGACTTGCACGCCGAGCTGCGCCGCCGCGCTGCCGCCGCGGGGATGTCCCTGTCCGACTACGTGCTGCGCGAACTGCGCCGCGTCGGTGAGCGGTCGCCGATGGCCGAGGTCCTCGCCCGATCCGCGGCGCTGCGGATCCCGCTGCCGATGGACGAGGTGGTCGAGGGCATCCGGGCCGACCGCGACGGCCGGTGATCGTGGTCGATGCCTCGACGGTCGTCGCGGCGCTCCTGGACGCCGGCCCGGGTGGGCAGGCCGCCCGCGACGCGATGCTCGGGGACGAGCCCCACGCCCCGCACCTCCTCGACGTCGAGGTGCTCTCGGCCGTCCGTCGGCACGCGCTGGGCGGGCGGTTGAGCGACGCCGCCGCACGCGGTGCGGTCGACGCGGTGCGGGAGCTGCCGGTGGTCCGGCACGGACACGATCCGCTGCTCGACCGGGCGCTGGAGCTCCGCCACGCGGTGACCGCCTACGACGGCGTCTACGTCGCGCTCGCGGAGATCCTCGGGGCCGGCCTGGTCACCGGCGACCGCCGGCTGGCGCGCGCACCGGGCCTGCGGTGTCCGGTGACGACGATCGGCTGACCTCCGCGCGGGAAGCCGGACGCAAGGGGCCCGCAAGGGCGGGGCCGGAGGGTGCGGGCAACAGCCCACGCACCCCAGGAGCTCTCACCCATGCGCTCGTCCCGTCCCGGCGCCGCCGCGCTGCTCGCCTCCGCCGTCGTCGCGGCCGGCTGCTCGACCCCCGTCGTCGGCGTCGCCGAGCCGGCCGGGCCGGCCGCCGCCGGACCGCTCACCGAGGTCCTCGGCCGGGTGGAGGTCGACGCGGACGTCGAGGGGCACGTGCGCCTCTCCGACGTCGCCGCGACCCCGGACGGCGGCTTCGTCGTCCTCATGACCGGCGACCTCGCCGGCAACCACCGCAGCGTCCTGGTCGAGCTCGTCCCCGGCGACGGCGGCCTGGTGGTCGGCACCGTGACCGAGGGGCCGCCCGCCCTCGACCTCGGCGAGGTGCACGTCGCGCCCGACGGCACGGTGGTCGCCCTCGCGCCGATCGTGCCCGCCGACACCAGCGGCGGCGGCCGCGAGCAGGACCTCGCCCTCGCCGTCCTCGAGCCAGGCAGCGACGAACCGGACGTCCGGCGCATCGCCGCCGACGCCGAGCTCGGCACTCCCGACACCGGCACCGGCGTCCTCTCCCCCGACGGCACGACGCTGCACGCGAGCCTGCAGTGGTACGTCGACGGGGACACGGTCAGCCGGCTGGTCACCGTCGACGTCGCCACCGGCGAGGTCACCGCGAGCGCGCCGCTGCAGGTCGAGACGCCGGGCCGGGCGGTCGCGCGGGACGTGGCCCTGCGTCCCGACGGCGGCCTGGCGGCGCTGGTGACCGTCGACCGCGACGCGGAGGGGGACGTCGACGGCGTCGTGCTGGCGCAGTACGACGCCGACCTGCTGCCCGCCGGCGAGCCGGTGGAGCTGGTCGAGGAGGAGCAGAGCACCGGCTACGCGCTGGCCGTGCTCGCCGACGGGACCGCGGTCGCGTCGGTCGTCGCGGGCGAGTGGGACACCGGCGAGCCGCGGCTGGTGACCGTCCGGGACGGTGCCGTGCAGGCCACCGCGGTCCTGCCCGGCTCGGGCACCGACCTCGTCGTCGAGCCGGGCGGGCGGCACGTGTACCTCGTGCACGGGCGGCCGGGGGCCGGCGTCGGCCTGGCCACCGTCGAGCTCACTACTGGCGAGACCGTCGCCGACGTCGAGCTGTGCGCGGACGGGATCCCCGCGCCCCTGGCGCTCGCCGCGGACGGGCGCACGGTCGCCGCCACCGTCGCCTGCGAGCAGGACGAGAACCTCGCCGCCGACCTCGCCGTCCTCGTCGGCTGAGGACGCCGGTGCCCCGGCCGCGCGAGGCGGCCGGGGCACCGGGTCGTGCAGGGGAGGCGGTCAGACCGAGACGGTCTCCCGCTCGGGCTGCGGGTCCTCGTCGGACGATGCCGCGGGGACCTCGCGGGCGTCCTCCCGCCGCTGCGCGACGACGCTGGCGACGACCGCCGCGACGATGAACAGCAGGCCGGTGAGGCCGGTGACGTACTCGCTGATGTGGAACCGCAGCTCCAGGATCATGATCGTCGCGAGCACACCGATCGCCCACATCGCGCCGTGCTCCAGGTAGCGGTACTGCTCGAGCGTGCCGCGGTCGACCATGAAGATCGTCAGCGACCGCACCCAGAAGGCGCCGATGCCGAGGCCCAGGGCGATGATCAGGATGTCGCTGCTGATGGCGAAGGCGCCGATGACGCCGTCGAAGCTGAACGACGCGTCGAGCACCTCGAGGTAGAGGAACGCGGCGGCACCGGCGCCGGCGACCGCCTTGGTGGCGGTGCCGGTGGCCGACGGCGTCGACTCCTCGTCCTCGTCGTCGTCGTCGGACTCCATGAGCTCGTTGAGCCCGCCGATCAGCAGGTAGGTGAACAGGCCGGCGAGACCGGAGAGCAGGACGGTGCCGTACTTGTCGTCGTCGGCCATCTGCGAGCCGGTGTAGATGACCGCGAGCGCGATGACGATCGACAGGTAGGGCAGCTTGCCGGCCTTGGCCAGCGGCTTCTCCAGCCAGGCGAGCCAGTGGACGTCGCGCTCCTCGTCGAACGCGAAGTTCAGGAAGATCATCAGCAGGAAGATCCCGCCGAAGGTGTAGATCGCCTCGGCGGACGCCTCGACGTTCTCCGCGTAGGCCTCCTGGTCGGTGAGCGCCAGGTCCCACACCTCGGGGATGGACAGCTGCGCCGTCACCGAGACGAGCAGGATCGGCAGCAGCAGCCGCATGCCGAACACGGCGATGAAGATGCCGACGTAGAGGAACAGCTTCCGCCACAGCGGGCTCATGTTCCGGAGGACCTTGGCGTTGACGACGGCGTTGTCGAAGGACAGGCAGACCTCGAGGACGCCGAGGACGGCGACGGCGAGGAGCGCGGCGGGACCGCCGAAGAGCACGGCGGTGACGAGGGCGGCCGCCGTCAGGAAGACGGAGAAGCCGAAGTAGCGGATCAAGGGACGCCTTTCAGGGAACCGCAGCGGAGGCGGTCGCGGGTGGGTGTGGGGAGTCGGGTTACTTGCTGCCGGCCGTCCAGCGCAGGCCCCAGCCGTACGCCTGGTCCAAGTGGCGCTGGCTGCCCTGCAGGTAGCGCATCTCGCGCTGCACGTGCAGCTCGCCCCGCTGGTTCGTCAGCATGGCGATGGCGCAGAAGCGCGCGTTGTCGGCGTGCTCGTCGAGGTCGACGGTGATCTCACTGTCGTTCTGGGCGGACAGCGTCACGACACCTCGAGCCGCGGCCCAGTTCGGGGCGCCGTCGTAGATGTACGCGAACACCAGGATCCGCCTGATCTCGTCGAGGTGGTCGAGGTTGACGATGAGGTTCTCGCCACCGGCGTTCCTGCCCGAGCGGTCGTCGCCGTCGAGGAGGACGTAGGGCGGGGAGTCGAGGTCCCCGAACGCGTTGCCGAGCGCCTGGACGACGCCCTTGTTCCCGTCGGTGGTCTCCCAGAGGCAGCCGAGGTCGAGGTCGACCGCCTCCGCCTTGCCGAAGAACCCGCGCCCCGGACGCTGGTCCCAGTTGAGGTTGACGCGCATCCGCCCGCGGGCGCCCTGCGCCTTGGACAGCGAGACGGACGGCGCCGCCTTGGTCAGCGTGACCTTGCCGAGGGAGACCCCGACCGGCTTCTGCTTCGGCGGGCGGGTGTAGTCGATCATGACCTGCCTGTTCTGAGGAGGGGCTCAGGCCGGCGGTCCGGCCCCGCGCTCGTCGCTGCCGGGCCGGACCGCCGAGGGCCGGGTCAGGCGACGTTGACGCCGAAGTCCTGCGCGATGCCGCGCAGGCCGGAGGCGTAGCCCTGGCCGACGGCGCGGAACTTCCAGTCGCCGTTGTGCCGGTAGAGCTCGCTGAAGACCATCGCGGTCTCCATGGAGGCGTCCTCGGTGAGGTCGTAGCGGGTGATCTCCCGGCCGGTGACCTGGTCGACGACGCGGATGAACGCGTTGCGGACGCCGCCGAAGTTCTGCCGGCGGTTGTCGGCGTCGTGGATGGAGACCGGGAAGACGATCTTCTGCACGAACTGCGGGACGGCCATCAGGTCGACCTGGATCATCTCGTCGTCCCCGTCGCCCTCACCGGTCAGGTTGTCGCCGGTGTGGAGGACGGAGCCGTCGGGGCTGCGCAGGTTGTTGTAGAAGACGAAGCCCGAGTCGTCCGGGGTGACCCGGCCGCTGGCGTCGAGCATGATCGCCGAGGCGTCGAGGTCGTACTCGAAGTTGGAGAACGTGTTGACGTCCCACCCGAGACCCACGTTGACGGCGCGGAGGCCCGGGGCCTCCTTGGACAGCGAGACGTTCCCACCCTTGGCGAGGACGACGGTCATGGTGTTCTTCTCCCGTGGTGTTCGCGGCTGCTGAAGCGGCGGGTCACCGCACCGCACGGCGCGGAGCCGGTCGATCCGGAACGGTGGCGGACCGGGTCGGGATGCTGCCGCACCGTGACCGGTAGCACCACGACCTCCCGCCCCGCAGGGGTGATCGCGGGACGCCTGTGACTCGTGCGCACGGACCGAGAGCCGGACGAGACGAACGGGGTGTGGACGACGCCGAGGATCGGCGCGCATCCCCTGACACCAGGTACGGGAACTACCACCCGCGGGAAGTCGCACTCACCGGGATTGCGCTCGGCGGGCAACGGCGCGCCGGAATGCGGAGGAGGCACCCGCTCGCGCGATTATCAGCACCACCTCGCCGGCGCGAGACATTGCGTGACGGCATTCCCGGATCGACATGCGGACAACACTTCAGGCGAGCCGGCGGAGGCCCTTCCGGGAATGCTTGTCGGCGGTGACCGGGTGCGCTTCACTGTCCGCCGCGCCGGGCCGCGGACGCATTCCGGCGCCGCGGTGGACCGGGCGACGACACGACACGGGGGCGCGGCCATGACCGTTCGACACCACCGCACCATCGCCGTTCTCGGGCTGGTCCTCGTCCCCGTGGCGGCCTGACCGGCTGCAGCAGCACCGGGGACCTCACCTGCGGGGAGTTCAACGCCCAGCGGCTCGTCGCCACGGACCGGGACTCGGCCTACTGGTGAGGACCGGCCCGGTCATCCGCTGACGAGCGGGGATCCGTGGCCGCGCGCCACGGATCCCCGCTCGGCTGCTGCTCCGGTCGGCAGCCGACGGGCGGTACGACGGGATCCGTCAGAGGTGGCCCGCCACGGTCGGCAGCAGGTCCTGGAAGGTCCGGCCGTTGGCCACGGCACCGATGGCGGTCATGCTCCAGGACCCGCCGTTCCGGCTGAGCTTGGCCATCACCTGGCTGTTGTGCGTCCCCGACCCGGAGAGGTCGTAGCGCGCGAGCTCCGCGTCGTGGGCGGTGGAGTCGACGAGCCGGCAGAACGCGTTGGTGATCTGGCTGAAGTCCTGGCCGGTGAACGAGTTGACCACGAAGACGATCTGGCTGACGTTCCCGGGCACGCGCTGGAGGTCGACCAGGATCGACTCGTCGTCCCCCTCCCCCTCGCCGGTCAGGTTGTCCCCCGTGTGCTGCACCGATCCGTCCCTGCTGCGCAGCTGCTGGAACCACACCTGGTCGACCAGCCGGCCCCCCCGTATCGAAGAGGAGGGCCGACGCGTCCAGGTCGATCGACTGGCTCTTCGTCTTGCCGAACAGGCCCCGTCGCGGGGCGGCGTCCCAGCCCAGCCCCATGCGCACCTGCGTCAGCGACCCTCCGCCCCGCTTCTGCAGCGAGACCGTCTGACCCTTGCTGAGGTTGACCACTCCGGCACGTCTCCTTCGTTCCCTGTAGGTGTCCTGGCCCGCAACGGCGTCCTCCGTCAGTTCGTCGGCGGAGGACCGCAGTTGTCGAGGGTGTACTGGTTGACCCGCTGCTCCGCGCCGCTGGTCGACAACCCGGCCGCGAACGCACCGGCCAGGGCCGCCAGCGGGTTGTCCACGAGCTCGCCCGCCTGACTCCCCAGGGAGTCCGCCTGCTCCTGGAACGCGTCGCGCAGCGCCGCCACGTCCGGCTCGATCTCGTCGGGAGCGACCTCCGCGAGCCGACCGAAGAAGATCGCGAGGTCGCGCGGAGCGGAGAACACGGCCGCCATGCCCGCCAGCGGGTCATCGGAGTTGCCGGCCTGGGTCCAGGCGTCCCGCAGTTCCTGACCCTCGCCGTAGAAGACGTCGCAGTACGCCTCCACGGAACGTCCCTGACCGCACGCCGTCAATGTCGCGGAAACGGCGACGAGTCCCACGAACGTCACGACGGAACGCCTCGTCGGCACATTGCCCCGAATGCGCACAGCGACCACGGGAGACTCCTTTGTCGGCGGCCCGGGGAGTAAAGCGGAGGGAGTGCCCGGGCGCCATACCGACTCGCTGCGCCGTCGTCGGAAACGTGCGGACCCGTGATGTCCGCGGGCGTCGATCCCTCGTGCCGGCGGAGCCGGGCTCCGGCGCCCTCGCGGTCACCGGGGTACCGCCGTCCCGACCGCACGCCCGTCGCCGGGGGTAGGAACCGGCCATGGGCTCGACCGGGGACCGTCCGATCCTGCTGCTCGACGTCGACGGCGTGCTCAACGCGCCCGTCCGCACGCTGCCCGACGGCTGGCGGCGGGGCACGTTCAACGGGTTCGTGCTGTCCTGGGACCCCACCGTCACCGCCCGCCTGCGGGAGCTGCACGAGTCGGGCCGGGTCGAGATCCAGTGGCTGACCACCTGGACCACGGACGCCGACCGGCTGCTGGCCGAGCCGATGGGCCTGCCGCGCGGGCTGAAGGTGCACGCCCGCACCGACTCCGCGCCGACCGGCTTCCTCGGCCCGCTCTGGGGCGAGTCGGGCTGGTGGAAGCTGGCCGTCGCCCAGGAGGTGGCCGCGGCCGAGCCGGACCGGCGGATCGTGTGGATCGACGACGACCTCGCCGAGCAGGCGGAGGACACCGGCGACTGGCTGGCCGCCCACCCGCACGTCCTGGTGGTCGCCCCGGACCTCTACGTCGGGCTCACCCACGCGCAGCTGGACGAGATCGAGGCGTGGCTGTGACCGCTCACCGGCGCGGCCGCAGCTCCAGGGGCAGGTCGGCGGGGACGTCGACGTCGCCGGCGTGCCCGTCGAGCCGGGCCAGGCCGTGCCGCAGGAGCAGCCCCTGAGGTGCGTTGCGGGCGACGTCGCCGGCGGCCGGGTGCTCCGGGCACGGGGCGAGCGGCACCTGCGCCGGCCGGTCGCCCAGCGCGCGCCACTCCTCGGCGACGGCGGTCAGCGCCGCGAGCGGGTCCGTGTTCCCGCCGGCGGCGAGCACGGTGACGGGACCGCCCTCGCGGCCGACGACGACCGGTCGCCACGGGCCGAACGCCGGGCCGAAGGTGCGGTGGACGGCGTCGTAGTCGTGCGCGGGGACGGCGGGGTAGCCGGCCGCGGCCAGCGCCCACAGCGTCCGCTCGGTCAGGGTCATCAGGTCTCCTGTCAGTTCTGGGTCCCGACCGGCCACGGGTCGGGTCGCGGGCCGGGACGCGGCTGCTTGACGAAGCTCGTGCCGAGCCCGGTGCTGCCGGCCGGGGTGAGCTGCTGGTCCTTCCAGCGCTCGACGCCCTGCCGGGTCACCTCGAGCTGCGCCTCCAGCACCAGCCCGGTGGCCCGGGACTCGGCCTCCAGCGTGCGGGCCGCCCGCGCCTCGGCGGCCGCGAGCGCCGACTTCGCCAGCACCTCGGCCTCCTCGTACTCGGTCTGCATCCGCAGCCGGACCCGCTCCTCGACCTTCTCCTCCCCCAGCGCGAGCAGCCGCTCGTAGAGGGACGGCGGGGCGAGCGCGAGCATCGTCTTGAACAGGATCGGCAGGCACTCGAGCGCGGTGAGGAACGCGAACAGCAGCGCGTGCGCCGTCGCGAGCGTCGGCTCGTCGTCCTGGATGCGCTCCATCGCGGTCATCCGGGCGAGGATGCCGTCGCTGTCGTCGACGGCCGCGTCGTGCGCCGCGACGTCCTCGGCGCGCTGCTCCTCGGCGTCGGCGACCAACGCCTGCAGGCGCTCGAGCTCCCTCTGCTGGTTGGCGGTGGTTTGCACCTCCTCCGCCTGGAGCTGCCGGAGCACCTCGGCCTTCAGCGCCGCGAGCTGCTGCGTCAGGTCGTTGACCTCTCGCTCGAGCTGATCGCGGCGATCCTTCTTAGCAGTCGTCACCGGGCCGAGACCCGCGACGCCGGTACCGCCTGAGCCGTCGAGCTCGTCCTGGTAGTCCTGCTCGGCTTCCTGGAATTCCTCGGTTTTGCGAGTCAGTTGCTCCTGCAACGCCATCACGGCCGGGTCCTCGGCGACGTCGGCCTGAGTGACGCCGTCGGTGATGTCGGCCTGCAGCGCCGCGATCTGCTCGCGCATGGCGGGCAGCTGCGCGTAGCGGGTGTCCTCGGCGAGCTGCTGCGTGAACTCGTCCTCCGCCTCGGCCGCCATCACCTCGACCTCGGTGTCGATCTCGGCGCTGAAGACGGCGAGTGTGAGCGGCGTCGAGACGACTGCGCCGATGAGGACGGCGAGGGCCACGCGCGGCAGCGCCATCGCGATCGTGCCGACCTTGCTCTTCAGCCGCGGCGTGGAGACGACCAGCCAGCGGTCGAGGTTGAGGATGACCAGGCCCCAGGCGAGGCCGCCGAGGACCGCGACGGGCACCCACAGGTGCAGCGCGACGTACAGCGCGTAGCTCGCGGAGACCGCGGCGAGGGCTGCGGTGCAGACGAGCACGGCGCCCATCGCGACCTGCTTGCCGCGCTCCTTGGGCGCGTCCTGCAGGACCTCGCGGTTGGCGCCGGCGACGGTGAGCAGCTGCTCACCGACGACGGCGCGGAGGGACCGGCGGCGGCTCACGGGGTGTCCTTCCTTCCGGCACGCCGGAGGCTGTCGAGGAGGGAGTCGGGCACGCCGACGAGGCGCGGCGACACCTCGATCCGGGGGCGGAGGGCGTCCTGGGTGGCCCAGAAGGCGTCGAGCCGGTCGGTGACCGGCGAGGGTGCGCCGACGGTGGCGGCGACGTCGGCGCGCAGGGACACCGGCGGCGGCGCGGCGACGCTCGGCAGGTCGAGCTGTGGAACGGCCACGGCGGCGACGACCGGGGTGGCCGCGGGCGTCGTCGTGAAGCGGTTGCGGCCGGTGACGTCGACCCGCCGGCTGGCGTCGATGCGGACGAGCGCCTCGCCGCACGGCGGGTGCGCGGGGTGGCCGTCGACGAGGACGTCGCGGGCGTGCTCGAAGCACCAGGTGACGAGGACCTCCGAGCCCGGCCGGACGATCGTGTGGCTGACCGAGATCGCGCGCAGGACGGGCACCTGGCCGTCGGGCACCGGACCGGCCGGGACGCCGTGCCGGCACGCCAGCAGCTCGGGCTCGGCGTCGCCGGCCGGGCGGCCCTGGGCCGCCTCCTGGCGCCAGTCGCGGATCCAGCGGTCGGTCCAGGGCAGGGCGGACCGGGGCTGCTCGGGCTTCGGGTGCTTCGGCGCCGGGCCGGCGGCGTCGCCGAACCAGCCCCTGGCGCGCAGCCAGGCGAGGAGGAGCAGGAGGAAGAAGGACCAGAGGAACGCCGTGGCGAGGTCGATGATGAAGCCGGCGACGCGCTCGGGCTCGACGGAGCCGCTCCACTCGGTGTTGGCGTTGAGCGCGACGAAGGCGGCCAGCAGCAGGACCACGGCCCAGCCGACGACGAGCGGATCGCGGCGCAGCGGTCTCCGGAACATCTCTCCCCCGTCGCGGGTCGCACCCGCCTGTCAGCACACCGTCGGACCAACGGAACCCGATCGGATCGGAGTCCTCGGGATTGGTACCGGGCGGGACCGACGAAAGGCAGCGGCGCCTCACCCGTACGGGTCAGGCGAGGCGCCGGATGCTCAAGGAACTGCGTGCGGACTCACATCCGCGGTCCCGTGCCGCAGGACTCCGGTCGGGATGCCGGGCGGGAAGTAGGCCTCCCGCCGGCGCTCGAGCCGACGGAGCTCCCAGGTCCACGGGACGCGCGCCGCCTTCCGCCCGTTGTGCCGCGGGCACAGCGCCTGACCGTTCTCGACGCGCGTCGCACCGCCGCGGCTGTGCGGGTGGACGTGGTCGGCCTGCAGGTCCTCGGTGGCGCGGCACCGACCACCGAGGAGCGAGTGGTGCTCGCACCGGTGACCCGCGCGGCCGAGGATCACCCGCTTGTCCTCCCGGAGGAAGCACCGCTGGGGATCGCGCTGCCGTCGTCCGTGGACCAGGCCGGGGATCCTCCGGATCGCCGCGTGCACCAGCAGCAGGACGAGCAGGACGCCGAGCCAGGGCTCAGCGGCGAGCTGACGCACCAGGCCGTCGAGCAGGCCGCCGAGGACATCGGTCGAGTCGACGACGGAGGTCGCGAGCACCTGGACGGAGAGCACGGTCATCACACCGACGTCGGGGACCCGGACGACGACCTTGAGCGTCACGCTGCGGGTTCACCCAGGTGTGTGCACGTCGCTCGGCGATAGTGGGTAGCCGTGGCGACTACCGAGGTTGACGGCCGTGAGGTCCTGGAGCAGCTGGCCTCTCTTCGGCAGCACCAGCAGGACGGGCGCCGCTCACCGCGCAAGCCGCTGCTGGTCCTCCTGGCCCTGAGCCGGCTCGCGGCAAGCGGTTCGAGCAAGCTGCCGTGGGACATCGCGGAGCAGGAGCTGGCGGATCTCATCCAGGAGTTCGGTCCGCCGTCGAGGACCGGCAGGGCGCAGAGCGCCGCCTTCCCGTTCACCCGGCTGCGGTCCGACGGCGTCTGGACGCTCGACCAGGACGTGCCCATGGACAAGGTGACGCCCCTGCGCTTGGGCGTGACTGGGCGGTTCGAGGCGTCCCTGGAGGCGGCGCTGCAGTCGCGCCCAGTTCTGGTGGACGAAGTCGCCCGCGGGCTCGTCGAGGCGCACTTCCCCGCCACCGTCGCACCGGACGTGCTGGTCGCCGTCGGGCTCGACCCAGAACTCCTGCACAGCGGCACGGTCGCGCCTGCGACGAGCCGACGCAGGAGCAGCGCGTGGCCGGCTCTGGTGCTGGAGGCCTGGGACCGGCAGTGTGCCTTCTGCGGCTTCGACGGCCAGGTCGGAGGTGTTCCGGTCGGCCTGGAGGCGGCGCACATCCGGTGGTTCACCGTCGACGGGCCCGACGAGCTCGACAACGGCCTGGCGCTCTGCTCGCTGCACCACAAGCTGTTCGACCGCGGCGTCCTCGGCCTCTACGACGACCTGACGCTCGTGGTGTCCCAGCGGTTCTCGGCCCGCACGCCGCACGGCCGCACCGTCTACGACCTCCACGGCCGTCGGCTACAGCCGCGTCCCGGGACCCCGACGCCCGCCGTCCGGCACGTCACCTGGCACCGAGAGCAGGTCTTCCACGGACTGCCGCTGACCGTGTGAGACCGCATCCGTGGACCACCGGGCGGGGCGACAACGAGCAGCACCAGCCCGACAAGGGCTCACTCTCATGGACGAGAGAAGCCGCCCGCGCATCCGAGCGGCCCTTGCCCTGTCGGCGAGGCGTATCAGCCGTCACAGCATCACGACAACTACTTCGAGGGCGACGCCCCCGCAGTCTGCTAGGGGGTGGCGGTCAACGAGAGCCGTTCGACCGTCCCTGATGTTGTGGCCGTGAGAAGCCACGACCAGCGGGCCAGCTCGTACCGTGAGCTAGCGCCATGAGGCTGACAGGCCACCCGCATGGCGACGTGGTCAACAGAGGCTGCGCCCCGCTGCGTTGACCAGGTCGACGATTTCCTGCGAACTCGCCCCCGAACCACCGTCAATCAGGGCGTCCGCAACAGTCTGCGCGGAGGCACCCGCCTGAAGCAAACCGCAGATTTCCCTTCCAAGCGTCACCAGGTTGCCGTCAGTCTGGAACGGCCATCCATCACCGCTCACCCCGCGGGCTTGTCGGATGAAGACCGTCGCTGATCCACTGCCCCCTGTCGATCGAGTCGCGCTCGTCGAGGGGACATCACGATGCGAGGCAATGGACTCTGGAGCTTCGCTCCACATGGAGTCCGTGGGTCCGGACTCAGTTGCGTCGCTCGAAGAAGCGGCCACGCTTTTACTTGAGGAAGCGGCCGCACTGCTGGACGTTGAAGAACTCGGTGAGCCCACGATCGCGACGCCGATCCCTATTGCGGTGACGAGACTGACTCCGACTCCGACAGGAATGAAGTCACGCCGACTTCTCTTGGCCGGCAGATGTGGCACCCCTGGCACGATCCCGGGCGACCAGCCGCCTGGCGCCCGGATCGGGTCTGGTGGCGGATACCAATCAGTGCCGGGAAACGCGCCGGCCGGAGGGGTCATGATCGGGTCGGTCAATGATGACTCCTATGAGAGGTGTTTCGCTGGCCGTCACGACCGGTCGCCATGCACCGGGCCCTGTGATGACCGAGTGCAACCGGAACTCCCGCCTGTTGCTCTCGGCAGCTCATCGGCGGAAGTGAACGTTTCTTAAGTCGACCGGGAACCTGAAGTCGCCCGCACTCCATCTCACTCAGGCGCGTGCCCCGGCCTCGACGAGCCCCAGCTGGAGGCCCAGCGGCTCTGTGTCGACGGAGTACCGCGAGCAGGTCTTCCACGGGTGCCGCTAGCCGGGTGACGCACCGCCGACGGCGTCAGTTGGAAGCGCCGGCTGCCAACCGTCGCAACGAGGCCGTCGCGGCGCGGACCGTCTGGGCCCACCCCCGCAGCTCGGCGAGCGTGGGCGCCAGCTCGTAGGCGTGGTGGTGGCAGGCCCGGCTCAGCGCGAGCCAGGCGGCCGCGACGTCGGTGGTGATCCGCGCGCCGGCGTACTCCGGTCGCCGGAGGACGGCGAGCTGCGCACGCATCGAGCATTTCTCCACGCCTGGCGCGACCCGCTCCCAATACGCGGCGAGCTCGCGCTCGAGCACAGCGCGGAGTAGGAAGCCGGTCGCCCGCGGCCACCAGCCACCGCGGGCGTTCAGTTCGCCGGCGAGCAGCCGGTCCGCGTCGTCGAGCAGCTCGTCCGCGGGCCCGGCGAGGTCGTCGCGCTCGGGGAGCGTGGCCGTCACCGGAACGCCGCCTGGCGCACGCTGGCGACCAGCTGCTCGACGTCCCTGACCAGGTCGGCCATCAGGCCGTCGTGCCCGCCGTGCGCTCCCTCCTTGCAGGAGCGGAACGCGTCCGCGGCCCGGCGGCCGAAGCGCCTGTCCAGGGTGGGCAGCACCTGACCGCCCTCGGCCGCGTCGTCGAAGAGCGCGAGCGCCATGGTCGCCGTCGTCGTCCGCGCACCGGCGAGGGCCTCCTCGACCTCAGCGTGCCGCACACCCCACGCCAGCCGCCGGGTGCGGACCACCTCGTGACAGGCCGCCTCGATCGCCGAGCGGCACAGGCCCGGGACGACGAGCCGCTGGGCCGCCTCGCCGAGGTCGCGGGTGAGCGCGACCGCGCGGGCGTCGTCGAGGTAGCGCGCCACCGGGTCCTCGGACTTCCGCAGCTCGACGACGCTGCGCTCCCGGCGGGTGACCTCCCAGATGGCGGCGCCCAGCTGCAGGCGGCGGACCGCCTCCGGCAGCCGGTCGTCGTGGGTGAAGACGACGACCTGGTGGGTGCCGGCGACCTCGGCGAGCACCCGCGCCAGGCCGTCGACCTTGGCCGGGTCCATGGCCTGCACCGGGTCGTCGATGACGAGGAAGCGGAACGGGCTCTGCTCGAGCATGGCGCGCGGCAGGAACAGCGCGAGGCCCAGTGCGTGCAGCTCGCCCTGGCTCATGACGCCGAGCGCGGCCGAGGCCTCGCCGTCGACGGTCACGTCGAGGGCGACGCGACGGCGGGTGGCACTCCCCTCGAGCCGGACCGGCCCGAGGTCGACGTTCGACTCCTGGCGCAGCTCCTGCCACGTCCGGGCGGCCCGCTCGGCGATCGGCGCGAGCCCCTCGTCGCGCAGGCCGTCGGTCTGGGCCTTCAGCCACTTCTCGGCCGCCTGCAGGTCGGCGCAGACGTCGGAGGCGAGGAAGACCGCCTCGGCCGCGTCAACGTGTTCGCGGAGACGCTGCGCCAGCGGCTGCCAGACGTCCTCGCGGCGACCCAGCTCGGCGCGCGCGGCCGCCACGGCGTCCTGCAGGGCGGTGACCAGGCCAGTAGTGCCCTCGCGGAGCGCACTGACTGCGACCGACGCGTCGTCGTCGCGGGCGGCGGCGGCCCAGGCCCCCCAGCGCTCGGCCAGCCCCTCCCCCGGCACGCCGGCCGGGACGTTCTCCACCAGGCGAGACGGCGACGGAACAGCGGTAGCCGCGGTTGCGCGGGCGGCGCGCAGCTCGCGGTGCGTGTCCCCGGCCACGCCGACCTGCGCGCGCAGGCGGGCGACCTCGCCCTGGGTGGCCGTGCGCCAGGCGTCGTCCAGGCGGTCCGCCGCGCCGCAGACGGGACAGTCGGTGGTCGCCGTGTGTCCGGCGTGGACCAGTGCCGCCTCGAGGAGGCCGGCCAGCCGCCGGGCCTGCTCGCTGTCGTCGCCGGTCAGGCCGGCGACGGCGGCCGCGGCGGCCTCCAGCCTGTCGGCGGCGGCGAGCGCCGCGTCGGGGTCGGGAACGGGGAGGGCGGCCCAGGCGCGCAGCGGCGCGAGGTCGGCCATGGGGTCCGTCTCAGCACGCAGGACCTCGCGGAGGGCGTCGAGGTCGGGTGTGCGCTGGCCGAGGACGGCGGCAACCCGGCGGGCCCGGTCGTCGTCGACGCCCTGGAGGTCCGCCAGCAGCACCTTGCGCGCCTGCTTCACCGAGGTCTCGGCGTCCTTGAGCCGCTTGCACTCGGCCTTGAGCCGGGTCTGGGCGTGCACCACCCGCTCCAGGCCGAGGATGCGGAACAGCGAGTCGTAGAGGTCCGAGGGCCGGCCCGAGAGCATCGCGCCCAGCTCGGCATAGGAGAGGAACGGCCGGTGGGACACCAGCGCCTCGTCCCAGCCGAGCTCGCGCAGCTCGCGCCGGCCGCCGTGTTGCTGCACGGACGCCTGCGACTCCTCGACGTCGTCGCCGGCCCACGTGCGCAGCACCCTGGTGACGCCCGGCCGGCCGTCGACGACGAGCTCGACGCCGACCGACGGGTCGACGTCGCTGCTGTGCAGGTTGCGCCAGCTGCTCGTCCAGGCTGCGGCCCGGTCCTTCCAGCGGGCGTTGCTGCCGGTCAGCGCCATCTCGGCGGCCTCGGCGAAGCTCGACTTGCCCGAGCCGTTGCGACCGACGACGAGCGTGAGGCCGGGGCCGGGCTGCAGCCGGAGGGACTTCTCGGGGCCGATGCCGCGGAAACCCGACACCGTGATGCTCTTCAGGTAGGTGCGCGGGACGTCGACGACCGCAGCCGCCGGTGCCTCGGGCTCCTCGCGGGGGCCGGTGGAGGCGACGGCGGCAGCCAGTTCGGCGTCGCCCTGGTAGGCGGCGAGCACGAGGTCGCCGGCGCGGTCGCCCAGGCTCCCCGACCCGCACGCCTCGACGATCCGGTCGAACAGCCGCGGGAGGAGCGCGTCCTCTGCCGCGGTCACGCGGTCACCTGGTTCCTGAGCAGCACGGCGCGACCGTCACACGGGCAGCGGCCGGTCCGGCGGACGTCGGGAACCGACACGTCCCACGAACCACAGACGCCACCCCGACCGGTCGTCAGCCGTGCCGGAAGAGCTCGGCCGGCCGCCCGACCGAGCCGCGGGTCATCTCCCCCGTGCTCTCGAGGTGGTCCCTGACGTGCCGCCGGAAGACGTCGGGCTGCAGGCGCCGGCCGGCGACGGCCTCGTGCAGCCGCCGCAGGTCGCGCAGGGTGAATGGCTCCGGCAGCAGCCGCTCCGGATCCGGCCGCTCGGCGTAGGTGGCCCGGACCCGGGCGACCGCCATCTCCACGATGCCGTCGTGGTCGAAGGGCAGGCCGGTGGCCTCCGCCACCGGGCGCAGCTGGACGCCGCCCGGTCCCTCCTCAGCGACCGGGGCGACGACCGCCTTAGGGAGCAGGACGACGTGCGCCACCGACCGCTTCTGGTCGACGTTCAACGCCTCCCGCGACGAGCTGCTCTGGTACTACACGAGCGTCGAACGGGCCGTCGCCGAGCGACTGCCCGAGCATTCAATCGCCGCGGCTCTGCAGCGCGCCGTGGGCGAGCTGGTGGCCGCGGTCGGCGTCGAACGGCACCCAAGTCATGGTCATGAGTGCTGCACCTGACAGCGACGACTATCGGACAGCCGGAAGAGACAGATCGCGGGAGCACTTGAGGACATGATCGGTTGGTGGTACGGCCATTGAGGAGCCCTGTGACCTCAGGTCGCAGGGCTCCTCGGCTCAGCTGATCCGGCCCCGACTGCGCCGCGCGGCAAACGCCTCGTGCCGCTTGTGGTCCACCTGCCCCTGGAATGCACGCCACTCACCAAGCAGGTATGACGTGCGACCACCGCTGCCGCGTTCCTCAACTTCGAAGTCGCGACGCAGGTGCGCGATCCGCTTCTCGACGTCTTCGATGGACAGTCGGCCACCCAACAACTGCGAGATGCGGTAGGGCGTGAGAAAGTCCTCGGCATCGCGCATGACGTGGTAGACCTCATCGTGCATCTTGAGGTCTGCGCGGGGAGTTCCGGCCACCTTCTCCTTCCGCAGGGCGCGCGCAATGCTCTCGCCGACAGCCCGAGCCACCGGCGGCGGGAACGCGTTTCCGACCTGCCGATAGCGACTGGTCTTCCGGCCGGTGAAGTGCCACTCGTAGTCAGGCTCGTTGAGCCAGCCCTGCAGGCGGGCCACCATGTCCACCGTCAGCTTGGGACCGCGCCGATGCTTTGGAAGGGCGGGGTCCCAATCTTCCCCGGGAGCTTCATCAGCCAACCCGTGGGCGTCCACCCAGAGCTCTTCCCACGCTCGCTTGGCGCGGGTTGGCCCCAGGTCGGCTCCGCCGTGCTTCTTACTTCCGCCGACGATGGTGGGAGCGATTGCATCAGCCCGCTCGACCCACTTATCGATGTACTGGAACCCGTTCGCACCCATGAGATCAGCAAGCGCACTTCCCACGGTAAGGGTTGTGGGCTTCGGCTCAGGCCACTCGAAGTAGTCGACGTATTCCGGACGTAGGGCCACGAGGACCATGCGCGGCCGCAGCTGGGGGACGCCGTAGTCCTTGGCGTGCAGCAGTTTCCAGTCGGCCCGGTAGCCGAGGTCTTGGAGCTGATCGATGACGGCTTGCCGGTACCCGCCGAAACGAGCGTCGTTGAGACCGCGGACGTTCTCGAGGAGTAGTGCCTCGGGTTGCACCCGTCCGGTCAGGTTGACCGCCCAGGCGAACAGGTCGCGCTCGTCCCCCGCTCCCAGCTGCTTCCCCGCGATGCTGAACGGCGGGCAGGGGACCCCACCGGCCAGCAGGGCCACCTGCCCGTCGTAGTCCTCTGGCTTCCACACCTCAGGGTTGGCGACATCACCGACTGCGACGAGTTCCGCCGGGTCCGCTGACGGGGACAACCGGGAGAGGTTGTTGCGCAGTGTGGTGGCTGCGGTCTCGTCCAGCTCGACGGCAAGCTCGTGCCGGAAGCCAGCCAGGTGTAGCCCCAGGGACTGCCCGCCCGCTCCAGCGCAGATCTCGACGACGTTCAACTCGGTCACAACTCTCCCTCGGTGGCACTCACCTGAACATCCGGCAGGCCGGACCCATCCTCCGTCACTGTCCCCGGTCCTCAGCTCCCGACGCGCAGACTGTCGTCGTGCCCACAGCCGATGACGGAGGCCAGGAAGCTGGTCGGCCGATGCCGCTGAACGCCGGCCGTTCGCGCAACATGCAGGCCAACAGAAGAGTCGACTCGCGACCTGAGCGCTTGCTCCGCTCAGCCTTGCATGCACGCGGATACCGCTTCCGCAAGGACCTGCGGCTGGACTTGCCCAACGCCCGCGTCCGCCCGGACATCGTCTTCACGCGACGGAAGGTCGCGGTGTTCGTCGACGGCTGCTTCTGGCATGTCTGCCCCCAACACGGACGGCAGCCCGATCGAAACCAGTGGTACTGGTCTCCGAAGTTGCAGCGGAACGTCGAGCGGGACAGGCGAGCCGACTCGGCCCTGAAGGCGTCGGGCTGGACGGTGGTCCGCGTCTGGGAGCACGAGACCTTGGAGGCCGCACTGCAGACCGTGCTCCAGGCCGTCGACATGTCAGGCACCGTACGAACGGCCACTGACACTTCGAGCGGCCCGCTGATCGGCGAGCAAGGTCGACCCCGGGCAGCGACACCCAGAGCAATCACGTAGCCACGGCCGCACGGGTCGCTCGGGTCGCTCGGGTCGCTCGGGTCGCTCGGGTCGCTCGGGTCAGCCTCCTAGGAACGTGCATGTGCTGGCATGCCACCGCCCCGAGGAGGCCGACCCCGCCCGCGTCCCTGAGATCCCTTACGGCGCAGACGGCCTCAGTCCTGACCGTCGACGATCTCCTGCAACGCTCTCCGCTCGGACTCGGAGATCTTCTTGTTCGCCCGAATCTGATTGGCCACGATCGTCGGCACGACACTCAGGTCCACGTCAGCACTCTTGAGGGAGTACGCGTCTTCCCCGCCGGACTTCAGCGCAACGACCCCCAATCCCAGCTCTCGCAGCTCTCGGACGCGTCGTTCCGCGTGCACAGCATCCGCCGTGACGATCCGCAAGTAATCAGCCGGCACCTGCTCTCCCCGCCGATCAATGAGGATGCAGAAGAGCTGCTCGTGAGTCTTCGAGCCGTAAGGAACCTTGAGCGCCCAGTCCGGCACAAGCCCGGCAAATCGCTCTCGTATGCCCTGATCGAGAGACTGCCGGACGGCGGCCCAGGTCATGCTGTGATCAGGAATGGACCTCAGGATGAGCGCCTGGTAAGCCGTGGCAGACAGTCGTTTCGTCTTCAGGTATGCATCCAGGAGATCCTGGAACCGGCTTTCGTCACCCAGGAGCTGAACCAGGTCCTCGTAGGCCGTCTTCAACTCTCCACGAAGACGCCACCACGACGCATCGCCCTGTACCGACACCATCAACATCCACCCTCTCTCGTCACGCGAAGTCGACCACTGGCGGGTACTTCAGGACGTGGACGTCCTCCCCCGCCGCCTCAACAGCGGCTAGATCCCCGAGCCACTCTCTGAGGAACTGAGCACCGCGCACGTCCTCCATGTTGGCCCTTCTGAAAGAGACCTGGTTTCCTAACCGCACTCGTCCGGCACTATTCTTCTGCCGCAACGACTCCTGCAGTTCGAAGCCGGCGGCGAAGCGCCGGATGTCGGATACGAAGTCCAGGACAATGACCCGCCGCTTCCCAGGCGCTAGGCGCAGGCCCCGGCCAAGCTGCTGCACAAAGATCCTTCGGCTGTGCGTCACACGCTGAAACACGACGATGTTGACGTCAGGCACGTCAACACCTTCATTCAAGACGTCGACTGCACAGAGGACGCCGACCCGCCCCTCAGCGAAGTCCCACAACACACGCGCACGTTCGACGGGTGTCATGACGGCACCGCTCGATCCTCGAGAAGCGATGACCCGCGCACCGGTGAACGCAAGAGCATTGATTTTGCTCGCCATTCGCTCCGCATGGTCGATCGTTCCGCAGAAGACGATGCACTTGGGCGTCTCCTGCTCACCCCACGTCTCCGCGAGTCGCTCGACAACAGCGTCGTCCCACTCCTCGATGAACAGTCGCCTATTGATGGCCTTCGGGGTGAACATCTGACCATCCAGCCCCTGGAGCCGCTCCCAATCGATGTTGTCCGTGAACATCCGGTAGTCGATGTTCGCAAGAAATCCCTCGCGAAGGCCCCGCACCATGTCGATGTCGACCACAGGCCGGTCGAACCAGCGGTCCAGTGAGGCACCGTCCGGCCTCCACGGAGTGGCGCTCATGCCGAGCAGGAAGGCGCCCCCCTCACCGGCCGAGAGGTCGCTCAGGACACGGTCGTACATTCCCGAGCCGAGGTGGTGACATTCGTCGACGATGATCGACGTGAAGTCGGGCAGCGTCCCACCGGCCGCCAGATGAGCTGACACGCTGTCCACGCAGGCAAAGACCAAGTCGGCATGCTCGAGAACCTCCCGGTCAGGCTTCTCATACCCATTCCAGACTACGGTGGCCTGCGAAGCGCGAAGCGCCGGCCAGAAGGCCTTCTCCAGCTGGTAGACGAGCTCATTGCGGTGCGCGAGGACCAGTGCCTTGGCACCGGGACGCAGAGCAGACAGGCGACGAAAGAACTCGGCAGCAACGAAGGTTTTGCCGAGTCCGGTAGCCAGGACCACCAGCGCGCTCCTGTGACCTTCGACGAACTCACTCATTGCCCGCTCGACGGCGTCCCGCTGGTATTGCCGCAACTCGAAGGCCTCCGGCTCGCGAACCACGAGCGGATCCTCTTCCGCGAGCTCGGCTTGTCGCCGCAGTCGCTGACGATCCCAGAGCTGCAGCGGCACGCCGATATCAGCCAGCTGGCGCTGGCGCGCCAGCACCGAAGCCTCGAATCCGTTGTTCGAGACGATCACGGGGACATCTGCGGAGTACCTCGAGCAAGCCGCGAGCGTCTCTTCCACGACGTCGAGGCCGACCTTCGACCGCCAGCGCTTGACCTGGAAGAGCCACCGGCGGCCGCCCTTCGTGGCTGTCACGTCTGCGCCGCCGTCCCCGGACATCCCGGCGAGCCGCACGTGCCGGTAATCCCGTGCTATCAGCACACGCATGACCATGCGCTCGAGCGCCTGCCAGCCCGTACCACTCACAAGAAGGTCTGTGACCAGACGCTGACTCATCGCAGCTTGGTCGACAGGTAATCGAGCGCCGCTTTCGCGCGGACGAGGATCAGTCGCTCAGGTGATTGGTACTTCATGTAGGACGCACAGTCCTGCAGGCATCGCAAGTACTTGTCCTTCAGTTCCTGCCGGATGCCCTCCGCGAGCACGAGACCCATGCTGTCCGCCGGCCACGCATCCTCCCAGACGCGCCCGTCGAACCAAACCTGCGGAAACTTGTCGTATAACTTGACCAGAACTGGAAGGTCGGCGTACCGCAGGAACTCACCCCCCCTGACGGCGTCGGTGAAGTTCGCCATGTCGACGCCCGAAGACAGCATGTTGTCGGCAAGTCGTCGCTGCTCGTCCACGGACAATTCCGTGTAGAAGTCGGCGACTTCATCTATGCCCACGAGGCGATCGGCGACCTGCGCAAACAGTGACGAGATCTCACTCCTCACCGCGTCGGGAGCTTCGGCGACCCGGTCAGGCCAGGCCCGCTTCAACACCTGCGTCATCAGGTTCGCCGTCGCGTGCCCTCGCGCTCCAGTTAAAGAGGAATAGGAGTCGTAGATGAAATGCGCAACTTCTGCAGCCACTGCGTCCTCGATGCGCATTCCGAGATCGACGAATGCAGCATGCGACGGATCGACGTAGATGGTGATCTTGCGGAGTTCTTTCCGGGAGATCAGTGGCACCGGGTCCGCGCCGTATGCCGGGATGATCTCTCGAGACACCATGCGTACCGACACGTCCACGGCCGCACTGGCACCGCCCCGCACTAGCTCGAGAGCAAGTCCCGTGACGCTGAGTTCTGACTCCTCCGAAGAGTCCTCGTCCAGTGCCTCGGGGTCAGCGGGATGTGGGGCGCCTCTAAGCCGGGCACACTGCTCGCATGAAGCTTCATCACCCTCATTCACTTTGGCACAGAATGGGCAGGACCAGGGGGCGATGATGGTCGGCACCTGAGAGGTGCCACAGAGGGGACAGCTCAGAGCGGAGACCGGCAGCTGAGCGCCGCAGCTGCCATTGACGCACGACTTTGGCTTGAGGATGTGAGCACACCCATCACAAATCTCAGCCGTCGGCGCATTCTGATAGCCGCACTCGGGGCACTCGGGAAGTGCCTCGATGGGCTTGTCGGTCGCTGTCTCGACCAGCTTCCACCATTCGGCATCATCATAGTAGCCGGGTTGGCGCGCTTCGAACTTCTCGAGATAGTCCCGCTCGACGTCGCGGGAGATACGCTCGGTCTTTTGGCGAGCAGGGTTGTAGCGACCCATGTACATGTCCGCGAGCCCGAAGTTCCTGACCTTTCGGTACCCTTGGAATAGGCGCGACACCGGACTCGTATTCCGCTCGTCGGCGGGCCACCGACTGGGCAGCAGCGATCCGCCCCGGAGGTACTGCATGGCGCCGTGCCACTCATCACTGGTGCGCTGGAAATCTTGCTTGGAGAAGTCGACTGGCACGTGATCGAGGTGCACTTCGCCGACGATCCGACCGTACTGCTGGTCGACAGGGTATTCCTTTTCCGACCGCTTGGTGTCCTCGTCGGTGTAATCAAAAAACGCCGATTTCTCGCCGATCCGGATCGCCCGCCCGTTCCGGATTAGGTCGATGCCGAAGTTGTTCTGGTCGTCATACCGCTGGATGCCGACCCATCCCCAGATGCGCTCGGAGACCTCACGGACATCTGTCCCCCCGCATCGTGGACAGGACGCAGCACCACCTAGGAGGGTGCCGTCACGAAGACAGCGCGACGAAGTGGTGAGTTCTTCATCAAAGTCGATCCGCGCGGGGATTCGGCCGTACCCAGTTCGCTCAACGAAGCGACTTCCATCCCATACGCAATGCTCAAAGGCTGGCTCCAGGTCACCGTTCACCGAGATCCGAGCAGGCGGTCCATCCTCGCCTCGGATCAGAGTCGCGTACCGGCGCGCCAGCTCGCGGCGCACGACAGCCTTGGCCATACCGGCCAGCTTGCGGATGAAGGCGTTGTTCGGATCCCCGGACGGCCACCACTCCCGAACCTCAACGATCGTGCCCCGTTCGAGTCCATGGGGCTTGTCGACGCGTCGCGCCGGCACCTCGAACGTGCCTTGCTCGATCAACTTGGGGAGATCGACAACGACCTCCAGTGCGTACTCGTCTTCCTGGCGGGCGGAGACGAGCTTCGTAACGCGCCCGAGTTTGCCGGTCGCGATGTTGAATCCCATCCCGAAGAGGCCGAGCGTGTCGAACGCGTTCTTTGAGGAGTAACCAGCTCGCAACGCGTCTGCGATTTGCTTCTCCGTCAGACCCAAGCCGGTGTCCCGTACTCGCAGAAATCCTTCGCCCCGGCTCACCTCGGATTGGCCTGGGAGCTCAAGAAAGACCTGCCGGAAGGGGACCTTTATACCTTCGAGCTCAGCCGCCCGGAATGAGTCGATAGCATTATCGATCAGCTCACACAAGGCATCAAGTGGAGCGATGGGCGTACGTGTCAACGCCAGGAGGACGTTGGGCGTTGGCTGGATGTCGACAAGCGTGTGTTCACTCATGGAGTAGCTCCTGTTGCGCAGGCGGAGAAGGTCCAATAGGCGGCTGAGCCGCGACTTGCGAAGCAACGGTTCCAGAGTAAGTCAAACTGCCGGACCCGACGTCGCCGGGTTGCGCGAGAAAGTGAGGCGACTTGGTGAGCCAGGCCTAGAGAGTTCGATAGCCGGCGGCGTGTACTGAGCAGTGTCAATGTCCACCCTTCTTGCCACAGTGGACGGTCTGCACAGTGAAGGAAGCGCCCGACTAACGACCATGTATGCAGGCGACACGAGCCTCCCTCCGTTCTGCTCAACGCTGCACGCCTCCGGGATCCGAGTCACCCGCGGAGCGCGGTGCCGACCGGCCGGGATCCGGTAACGATCGGTCCGCCATGTTGCCCTACCGTACCGATAAGCCCGCATAAGATGGCGACCGGCTGGCCGCGGACGGCGAACGTGACAATTGAGCAATGTGGGGCTGATGGGGCCTTCGTCGCACCGATTTCCGGATGAGGCGACGGGTCATCGTGAGCGCACTACTAGCTGGACATCGTCGACATGGGCGTCGGTGCCTTTGCGGCATCAGGGGGCCCGGAGGTCGTCGTCGACTGACGGGCTCACATCGAGGACGAAGTCGCGGACTCGGCGTGCGGCGGCCTCATGGGTAGTCGCAGGGCTCACTCCAGGCGGTCGGAGCGGGTCCTGTATAGGGAGGTCTCCCTCGTCGAACTCGAGGCCCGTTGGGATGAAGGGCTCAGTCACCGCAGAGCACCCTTGCTCCACGAACCGTACGCGTACTGCGCCAGGCCGGTGACCACCGTCGTGAACGCATCCCGGTCGACCACGTTGCTCTTCCCGAACAGTTCCTGCAGCTGCCTCTCGAACGCGGGGATCCGCGAGGAGCCACCCGTGCGTGTCACATAGGTGACCTGGTCAGGTGCTACTCCAGCCCTTTCCAGGGTGTCCAGGATGCAAGCGCGAACCGCTGAAAGCTCATCCTGAATTGCCTCTTCGAACTCCGCCCGATCGACCGTCACATCGACGTCGAGGTGCGGTGGCCGCCGAAGGACGATGCGACCGCTGCGAGAGCTCGACAGCGCGATCTTCGCCTGTTCGACGGCCTGGTGCATGGCCCACGCCTGGCCGCCGTACAAGAGCTCACGCACCGCTTCGGCAGTCGCTCGGCCACCGTCGGCTGACAGGTCCCGCAGAACAGGGCCGACTCGCTGGTCATGCAGGAGGTCCTGACATCCGGAGAGCGAACTCAGGTTGGCGCGGAACCACCCCGGCAGTCCTGTCCGCTTCGCTGCGCTAGCTGGTCCGTCGAGGCCGAGTGCGGACCGGACCTTGAGGTTGAAGAGCCGGCTGTCGAAGGACTCTCCGCCGATGGCCTGGCCGCCCAGAGCCAGGACCGTTCCACGGTTGCGACGCTTGGACAGCACGGCGACGTCGAACGTCCCACCCCCGAAGTCCGTACAGACGATCAAGCCATCGCTGATGTCCTCAACCGTCACCGCTGCCTGCGGCTCCGGCATGAGATCGACGTGAGTGAAGCCGGCGAGCCTCGCGGCCTGGTGTAACCGCTCCTCTGCGAGCTCCTGAAGTCGCTTGGGGTCCTGCTCCACCCCCGGGAAGCGGACTGGCGTACCGATGGCGACGCGGCGGACATCCTGCCCGGTCGCGCGATCAGCCGTCTTCTTCAGCTTCTTGAGGACGACGGCCACCAACTCCGTGAACCGGAAGTCCCGTGACCAGCTGTTCGTCCTGTCGAGATGGTCCGACGAGAGGTCACGCTTGACCTGAGCCAAGAGTCGGCTGTCGCGGCAACTGCCTCCGCTGCGGTGCTGCCGGCAGCTGGTGTACGTGCCGTGACGACTGTGGTCGACGAGGGAACAGCGCCCGCAGGACGTCTGTGCGGTCGCCGTCGTGAGGTAAGCCCGTACCGAGTCCTCGCCGGTCAGGCGGTTGCCGTCCCGGTGCAGGTAGACGAGCGAACGCAGTGCCGGCGCCCCTGAACGTTCCGTGGCGATGACCTTCGTCGAACCGTCCTGGTAGGCGGCAGCGATGGCGCTGTTGCTGGTCCCGAAATCAATGCCGTAAGCAACCGCCCGGCTCATAAGCCGACCACGACGGCGGCCCAAGCGACGCTGGAGTCCATCTGCAGTTCCCGCTGCCGGATCTCGTCACAGGCGATCTGGAAACGGTCCTCGAGCTCCGTCAGGCGCTCCAGGTTCTTCGCGAGCTTTCCCTTTCGGGCAGGGAGGACGCGGCGGTCACGGGGACTGATGTCCGGCCCGTTCCGTGCGTCCAGCCATTCTCGGTCCTGCGTCACCTGGAGCTCGAGCCGGTCACGCCGGTAGGCGTACAAGCGCTCCTCACGCTCGAGGAGTTGCTGCCTCACCTCCTCGAACTCCACCAGCCGCTGCTGTCGCTGCCGACTGAACTCGGCATCCCAGGCGCTCTGGCTCGCCATCACGGCGGCTGCCCCCCAGTTGGGTGTGTCGGCGTGAGCCGGAGCGTCGTCCGGCCGCTGGGTCAACAGCTCGCTGTGGACCTCGAGGTCCTCGCCGACCAGGTGCCGCACGAGCGCCCCGCTGTCGGTGAGCCCCCGAACGCGCACCTCATAGACGACCTCGATCCACGTGCCTGCCGGCACGGTGGTCGAGTAGCGCGCACCCACCGCACCGTCGTCGAGCGAAGCTCCGAAGGCGACCAGCTTGTCGACCAGGGGATGCCCGAACGCGAAGAAGTCGAGATCGTCCCGACGAAGCGCTTCGGCCGTGTCAAAGACGCCTCGGAAGCTGGTCTGCTGGAGCCCGAGCCTGTTCATGGCCCGCGCCGACAGCACGACGGAGTCGCCTCCATCGTCGTGCTCGGTCACGAAGCCGCCATGGTGATCGAGAACGCCGCGGCAGAAGGCCGCCACATCAGCCTGGGTCGCCATCGCGGCGTGCTGCTGGAGCTCGTTGAGCTGATCGCGACGGAAGCTCGCCCTGTCGAGCACGAAGTCGCCCCAGCGCTTCTCGACGGCCTGGGCCTGTCGCACCTGCTTCTCCAGCTCTTCGGAGTACGCGGAGAAGTCGCGCGCGATCTCCGCCTCGCCGGAGAGGGCGAGGCGCTCGATGTCCTTCTCCACGCTGCCGAGGATCGGATCGAGGGCTCCGATGGACTCCTCGAACAAGCGGATGCGGTCAGCGAGGACCTCGAGCACGCGCTCCTCGAGCGTCCCGCTGGCAATCAGGTTGTAGATGTTCACCGTGCGCTTCTGGCCGATGCGGTCGAGGCGGCCGATGCGCTGCTCGACCTTCATCGGGTTCCACGGCAAGTCGTAGTTGATGAGATGGCTGGCGAACTGGAGGTTGCGTCCCTCGCCACCCGCCTCCGTGCTGATCAGCACCGAGGCTGACTCACGGAACTGGCGGACAGCCCGCTCCTTCTCGTCAGCGTCGAGCGCGCCGTTAAAGATGGCCGTGCTGATGCCATTGGTCTGGAGTACCTGCGCAAGGAACACCTGCGTCTCCACGAACTGCGTGAAGATGACGATCTTGGCGTCTGGATCCTCGAGGATCCGCTGACACACGGTCACAGCCTTGGTCATCTTGCTGTCTCGTACGTGGTCGAGACGGGCGGCCAGGTCAGTCAGCTGCCGGATCTCGAGGTCGATGTAGCCGGCGTCGACCAGGGCCCCCGCGGCGTCGTCGCTGACGAGGCTCAACTCCTGGGGGTCATCACCGAACTCGTCGACGACCCGGACCGCCGCACGCGCACGAGCCAGGACCTTGCTCTGCTCCCCGCGGAGGGCCTCGATCCGCCGACGGAAGCTCTTACGTAGCGCATGTGAGCTGCTCGTGAGCATCTTCTGGTAGGCGACCATGAGGAAGCCCACCGCGCTGTTCTTGTTGTTGCGGGCGCGGTTGTATCCCTCCCGGATGTACTCCGTCACGTCCGCGTAGAGCTCTTGCTCGAGTGCCGTCAGCTCGACGAGCTCTGTCCTCGCCTTGCGGCGTCCAGCGAGTCCCAGTTCGGTCTTGCGGTTGCGCACCATGACGTTGGCCAGCGGGTGCTGCCCGACCACACGGTCGATGACCTCGGAGAGCTTGTGCTCGTCGTCGAGGTCGGTCAGGGAGTGAGAGCCGGCCCGTCCGAGTCGGCGCTTCTCTCGGTGAAAGAGAGAAGCACGTTCAGCCGCGTCGAGCGTCTCCCACTTCTCGAGTTGCTTCATCAGGTCGTTGAGCTGCGGGATCTCGAGCCGCTGCTTCTCGAAGGCCCTCTCGTTGCGGAACGTACCGGGCTCGACGAGCTGGATGAGCGAGTAGAGCTCGTATGGGTGCAGTTGCACGGGGGTCGCGGTCAGCAGGAGAAGCCCGTGCACGTGTTCCTTGAGCTCGTCGGCCAGGCGATACGCGGCCGTCTCCTTCTGCGGCGTGCGGCGAACCCGGTGCGCTTCGTCGAAGACGACGAGGTCCCACTCCGCCTCGATCACCTGGGCCGCTCGCTTCTCGTTCGCCACGAACGGGAGCGAACAGATGACGTTGTCGCGTGCGGCGAAAGGGTTGACCCCGTCTCGACCGAGATACCGGGCGGCATCGCCGTCCATGATCTCGAATTGCTCGTTGAACTTGGACGCGAGCTCTGACTGCCACTGCCGCGTCAAGCTCGCCGGACTGACGATCAGGACACGCGAGATCTGCTCTCGCGCGCGCAGCTCCTTGATGATCAGTCCCGCCTCGATCGTCTTACCGAGGCCGACCTCGTCCGCGAGGATCATCCGCGGGCGCAGCTTGTTCGTGACGCGATGAGCCACGAACACCTGGTGCATCTGCGGCTCGATGCGCGCGTTCGTCAGGCTCGCCAGAGGATCGTGCCGATAGGCGTGCTGCAGATATTGCGCCTGGATGCGCAGGACGTGATCCTGCGAGTCGCCGAGCTGGCCGTCGCTCAGCAGCTCCGCAGGGTTGCGTGGGGCGAGTTCCAGCTCCGATACGTCGACCATGACGACTGACCCGCCGAAGGCGACGCGGAAGGTTCCCGCCGTCGACCCGACGATGACACCCACATCACCGGACCCACGACGCTTGACCGCCGCCCCGACTGCAATCACATCGACCTCCCGAAACTGACTGGACCGTATTTGCCAGACGCCGACGCAACTGCCTCGCCGTCGCTGGCCTCACTCGACCGTGTGGCACCGAGCGCCGGGAGACGCGAGTCGACCCGCTCGCAACCTGCGGTCGCATGCCGCTACGCCTTCAGCGGTCGACCGCTCAGGTTCACATGGCCTCATGCACCGGCGCGTCTACCGAAGGGTCGTCAGACGTCGGCGAGAACCGCGTCATCTGTGTCGCCGTCCTCGACGAGCTGCTCACCTTCGAATCCGGCCGGAGCCTCATCGCCACCTAGCAGGACGTCCGCGTCGACGTCGCGCTGCGCGGTCTTGCCCATGGCGGCCTCGATCAGCCGCAGCAAGGCCGCCCGGCGAGCGAGGAAGAAGCCGGTGAAGTCGGCATTGCGGAGCGCCGCGGGCTCGATTTCGTGGGTTGCGACGAGCTCGTCGAGCTCCTCAGCACTGATGCCGGCGCTCTTCTGCAGCTTCGGCATGTAGCTGGCCGGCGAGGCGCCACCGATGAACCGGTTGGTGGCGGCACCGAGCGGCGTCTTGTTGACGATGCTCTCGCGCAGGTCCGGGTCGATGCCGTTAGCGATGCACCAGGCCCGCGGGAAGACGTGGTGGATGTCGACAGCCAGGTTGGCGTACTGAACCTGGTCGAAGGCCTGCTGGTACTTCCAGTCCCGACAGCCGCCGGCCATGAGCAGCGCGTAGATGCCTTTGTAGGCCGCGGCGTTCCGGGTGCGCAACGACAGCAGCCGCGACTCCACGAAGGTGCCGTCGGCGACGGTTCGCGGCGCGGCCACGGGTGCGTCCGGGGTCAGCGCGGCGCTGGCCCATGCGGGCACCTGCTCGACATCCCGGGCGAACCGCGTCTCGACAGCGCCGCCGTAGAGCTCCCCGAGGACCCCACACCAGTACCACTGCGCGATGCGCTTGCGGACGCCGACCAGGTCGGCGTCGTCGCCCAGCAGCACCTTGATCGCTGCGAGGGGAACCAGCTGCGTGCGGTACGGCAGGAAGGCGGACTCGTGGATGTGCTGGTCGGCGAGAAAGGTCGCCGCCCAAACGAACGCCTCGCGCAGCGGCCCGACCCAGGTCAGGTAGTCCTGCAGTCCTAGGCGGAAGACGTCCTCCTTGCGCGCCGAGATGGCCACCGGGCGGTCGCTGGTGTCGGCCCGGTGGCGCTGGTGAGTCGTCAGGAGCGTCACGGCCTGAAGGAAGTCGGTGTTCGCGACGCCGGTCAGTACCGGGTGCTTGGCGAAGAGGGCCTTCGTCGCCGCCCAGTCGTCGTTGAGCCGGAAGTCCGTCTCGTACTCGTCGAAGTAGGCCTTGTCGCCAGCGAAGACAGCGGTCAGCAGCTCGAAGACGTTGAGCGGCAGCCCGCCGGTGTTGACCTTCTCGAACACGGTGGCGACGGCTGCCTTCGTCGTCGTCTTATCAAGCTCGATCGCCGGAATCTCGTAGCTCTGCGTTGGAGTGAAGACCTGGGTGTGGAAGCGGTTAACGAGGTCCGCGTCGTTCAGCGCGAGCAGCCAGGCGAAGGCCTCGGTGGGCTGGGTGATCAGCCGGAACGGGAAGAGCCCGTGCTCGCGCTCCTTCTCCGGCGTCGAGACGTCGCGGACGACGTCCTTGCCGAAGTTTGTGCGGATGATCCCGTCGCCCGGGAGAGACCGAACAGCCTCGTCGCGCCGGCTGGGGTCGTCGACCGCCAGCCGGAGGTCGAGGTAGTACCGCCGGTCCATGAGCTTGCCGCGGACGTCCTTGGTAGCGACGACGCCGTCACCGGTGAGCGCCTGATAGAGGGAGGTCAGACGCTGCTGGCCGTCGAGGAGCAGGTGGTCGGGCGCGACCTCGGCTGCAACGGACGTGCCCTCGACCGGCTTGGGCTTGAAGCGCACCTGGTCGTTGCCGGTCTGCAGGAGCATGACGACGCCGAGCGGGTGACCGAGCGTGATCGTCACCAACAGGGCGCGGATGCGCTCGTCGTCCCACTTGTAGCCCCGCTGGAAGTCGGGCAACTGGATGCGGCCGTCACCGACCTTCTGCAGGAGATCACTCAGCTTGTACTGCGGCGTCTGGAAGCCCACGCGCAAGACGGTCGCATCCGCGTCGCCCCTGGCCGCCTATTCGTGACAACTCGCCACCTCGTCAGCGTCACGCGTCGCACATGGCCCGTGCGTCACTCGTTCGTCTCGGAACGACGTCGTGATGATGTTGGTCCGGCGCCCGCGGTCAGGCAGGGTGTCCTTGGCGGTCCGTGACGGTCGCCGTACCGCTCGTCATGGGGAGCACGACAGCAACATGCAGTCCGACAGCACAACCGGGTTCGAGGGCAAGGTCCAGTTCGTGTGGCAGGTCGCGGACCTGCTGCGCGGGGACTACAAGCCGGCGGAGTACCGCGGGGTGATCCTGCCGCTGCTGGTGCTGCGTCGGCTGGACGCCGTCCTGGAGGAGACCAAGCCGGCCGTGCTGGCCCGCGCCGAGCAGCTGAAGGGGATCACCGACACCCCGGACCTGTTGCTCAAGCAGGCGGCAGGCGTGCCGTTCTACAACACCAGCCCGCTGACGTTCACCAAGCTGCTGGACTCCCCGAACAACCTGGCGCAGCAGCTGCGCGCCTACATCGGCGCCTTCTCCCCCGACGCCTTCCAGGTGCTGGAGAAGTACCGGTTCGACGAGCAGATCACGCGCCTCGACGAGGCCGGCCTGCTCTACCTGGTGCTGGGCAAGTTCGCCGAGCTCAACCTCCGGCCGGAGGTCGTGCCCAACCACGCGATGGGCTACATCTTCGAGGAGCTACTGCGGCGCTTTTCTGAGCTCTCCAACGAGACGGCCGGTGAGCACTTCACCCCGCGCGAGGTCATCCGGCTGATCGTCAACCTGCTCTTCGGCGAGGACTCCGACGTTCTGACCGGGACGGCGCCGGTGCGTTCGATCTACGACCCCGCATGCGGCACCGGGGGCATGCTGAACATCGCCGACCAGTACCTGACCCGGCTGAACCCGAAGGCCCGGCTGGAGATGTTCGGCCAGGAGCTCAACCCGGAGACGTGGGCCATCGCACGGTCGGACCTGCTGATCCAGGGACAGGACCCGGAGCGGATCGTGCTGGGCAACACGCTCACCGCCGACGGGCACGCCGACAAGCGCTTCGACTACCTGCTGGCGAACCCGCCGTTCGGGGTCGACTGGAACAAGTCGGCCGCCGCGATCAAGGCCGAGGCGGCGCAGCCGGGCGGCCGGTTCTCCGCCGGGCTCCCTCGTGTCTCGGACGGCTCGCTGCTGTTCCTGCAGCAGATGATCGCCCGGATGAAGCCGGCCGAGGACGGAGGCAGCCGCATCGCCATCGTCTTCTCCGGCAGCCCACTATTCGCCGGTGCGGCGGAGTCCGGCGAGAGCAACATCCGCCGCTGGATCATCGAGAACGACTGGCTCGAGGGCATCGTCGCCCTGCCCGAACAGCTCTTCTACAACACCGGGATCAGCACCTACGTCTGGATCGTCACCAACCGCAAGCGCCCCGAGCGCCAGGGCAAGGTGGCGCTGGTCGACGCCCGCGGCGAGTGGTCGAAGATGCGCAAGTCCCTCGGTGACAAGCGCAAGTTCCTGGACGACCACCACATCGCCGAGGTCACCCAGCTCTACACCGAGGCCATGCACGGTGCGGACGACGAGCGGGGGAAGGTCTTCGACAACGACACCTTCGGCTTCCGCCGGATCACCGTCGAGCGGCCGCTGCGCCGCCGCTGGACCGTGACCGAGGAGACCGTTGAGGCGGTCCGCGCGGCCAAGCCGGTGGTGGCGCTCTCGGTCGGGGACGACGCCGCGCGCAAGACCCACGAAGCCGTGCTCGGGGCGTTGGCCGATCTGGTGGGCGTCTCGGAGGAGACGGAGGCGGCGTTCACGAAGCGACTGCTCAACGCGTGCACCGCCCGCGGACAGATCGGGCTGACGCCCGCGCTGAAGAAGGCGGTCCTCGCGGCGGCGGCGGTTGCGGACCCAGATGCGCCGGTGGTGACGGACAAGAAGGGCTCACCGCTGCCCGACCCGGACCTGCGGGACAGCGAGAACGTGCCGCTCACCGAGGACGTCGACGAGTACGTCGAGCGCGAGGTGCTGGCGCACGTACCCGACGCCTGGGTCGACCACACGAAGACCAAGATCGGTTACGAGATCCCGTTCACCCGGTTCTTCTACAAGTACGTTCCGCCGCGGCCGCTCGCAGAAATCGACGCCGAGCTGAAAGCGGTGGAGGCCGAGATTCAGCAGGTCCTGGCAGGACTCAAGCGATGAACCTGCCGACTCCCAAAGCATGGGCAGCGTTGCCAGCTTGGACTGTCCTGAAGTCCCGAGAACTCTTCAACGTCCCCAATCGGCAACTCTTGTCGATGTCCGCGGCCTTCGGTGTGCGCCCACGGGACTTATCCGAAGGTCGTGCTCCGTCTGAGGATCTCACGGGGTACCGAGGTGTCGAAGCGGGCGACCTCGTAGTGAACAAGCTCTCCGCTCGAGACGGCGCTCTCGCCGTTTCTCCGTACGCCGGCATCGTCAGCCCCGCATACTGGGTGCTTGAGCCTGATCGAAGTGTCGTAGAGCCCCGTTTCCTTCACTATCTCTTGCGCAGCAAGCCCTACTTGATGGAGATGGGTCGGCGCTCGAAGTATATGCCCCCAGCGCAGTTCGATCTTGCTTGGGACCAGTTCAGAACGATCCCCTTGACACTGCCGTCACTCGACATTCAGCGGCGCCTAGCCCACTTCCTGGACGAGCAGGTGGCTCTACTGGACCGCGCACTTCTGCTTCGCCAGCAGCAAGCAACTCTGCTGTCGCAGTGGATGGACGCGCAGTACCTCAAGACCTTGCAGGAAGTGTCAGCCATCAAGCCGGCTGGCTTGGATCGCCCAGAAGAGGAGCACGGCTGGCTACGCCTTAGTCAGCTTCTCGATCAACTGACGAACGGATACGTGGGCCCTACCCGCGACCTGCTTGTTGACGAAGGAGTCCCATATCTCCAGTCACTTCACATCAAGCGCGGCGGCATCGACTTTGATCGGCGGCCTTACTACGTGCCGCAGGAATGGGTTGCACAGCGGCCACGAATCCGGCTCCGTATCGACGACCTACTCATCGTTCAAACGGGGGCCCTGGGCGAAAGCGCACTCGTCGGCGAAGAGTTCGTCGGTGCGAGCTGCCATGCACTGCTCATCGCTCGCGTTGATCGGTCGTTAGTTGTTCCAAGGTTTCTTTGGCATACATTGCAAAGCGACTGGGGGCGAGAGATTCTGCTGCGCGAGCGCACAGGAGCGCTGCACCCACACCTGGAGGCGGGGAAAATAAGAGATGTGCATCTTCCCGCGCCTTCGCTGCCGGACCAGCAGGTAATCGTCGATATCCTTGACAAGGTCAGGCTGGAAGCGGATCAGGCTCGGCAGATGGTCGAAAGGCATATTCCGCTGATCGAAGAACGAAAACAGGCGCTAATCACAGCGGCCGTCAGCGGGCAGTTCGACGTCACCGCGGCTCGGGCGGTGGCGTGATGGCAGGCCACACCGAGTCCGACTTCGAGAGCGCGATCGAGGCCCATCTCCTTGCGAACGGCTGGCGGCACGGCTCGCCCACCGAGTACGACAAGGACCTCGGTCTCGACCCCGTCCAGCTCATAGGCTTCGTGCGGGAGACCCAGCCGCAGGTGTGGGTCAAGCTGGAGCAGCAGCACGGAAGCGCCGTCGTCCAGAAGGTCACCAAGCGCATCGCCGACGAGATCGACGCACACGGCGTCGTCCACGTCCTCCGCAAGGGCGTCAAGGAGCGTGGCCAGCGCATTCAGCTGGCCTTTTTCCGCCCTACGCACGGGCTCACTCCTGAGCTGGTCGAGAAATATTCGAAGAACCGGCTGCTGGTGTACCGGCAGCTGCACCACAGCGAGAGCAGCCCGCACCAGTCGCTCGACCTGATGCTGTCGGTCAACGGCATCCCTGTCGCCACCGCCGAGTTGAAGAATCAGTTCACTGGGCAGACTGTCCGGCACGCCAAGGCGCAGTACCGTGACCCCAAGCAGCGCAATCCGGCCGACCGGATCTTCGCCCGCCGCTGCCTGGCGCACTTCGCCGTCGACCCCGACCTGGTCTTCATGACCACGAAGCTCGCCGGACCCGACACGGTCTTCCTGCCGTTCAACCAGGGCTCGGCCGGCGCCGGGCGCAGGGGCGGCGAGGGCAACCCGCCCAACCCGTCCGGCCAGCGCAGCGCCTATCTGTGGAAGCAGGTCTGGGCCCGTGACACCTGGCTGGACCTGCTGCACCGCTACGTGCAGGAGGAGATCGCCAAGCACGGCACCCGCAAGGTCCTGTTCCCCCGCTACCACCAGTGGGACGTCGTCGAAAAGCTCACCGGGCATGCCGCCATCCACGGGGCCGGGCAGAGCTACCTGCTGCAGCACTCCGCCGGGTCGGGGAAGTCCAACTCGATTGCCTGGCTGGCCCACCGCCTGGCCGATCTGCACTCCCCCAGCGACCCCGCCCAGCTCGCGCCGGACGCCGGGCTGGGCACCGACGAGCTGGTGTTCGACAAGGTCGTCATCATCACTGACCGGCGGGTGCTCGACGCCCAGCTGCAGGCGACGATCTCCGGCTTCGAGCACGTCCAGGGCCTGCTGCAGCGCATCGACCAGGACTCCCAGCAGCTCAAGGGGGCCCTCGCCGACGCCAAGACGAAGATCATCATCACCACGCTGCAGAAGTTCCCGGTGATCAAGGACGCCACTATCGAGGGCAAGCGGGTGGGGGTCATCGTTGATGAAGCGCACTCCTCGCAGTCCGGGGACGCCGCGCAGAGCCTAAAGAAGGTGCTCGGCGGCGGTGATCCGCTCGCCGCCGCCGAGGCAGAGGCCACCTCCGCCGAGGCCGCCCAGCCCGATGAGCAGGACGTGCTGGCCGCCGTCCTCACCGGATCCGCCGTCTCTCGCGGGCGGAGCCCGAACCTGTCGTTCTTCGCCTTCACCGCGACGCCCAAGGGCAAGACCCTGCAACTGTTCGGTACGCCGCGGGAAGAGGGCGGGACGACGATCTACGAGCCGTTTCACCTGTACTCGATGCGGCAGGCGATCGAGGAGGGCTTCATCCTCGACGTCCTCAAGAACTACGTGACCTACAAGCGCTACTACCGGCTGGCCAACGGGCTAACCAGCGACGACCCCGAGGTGGAGAAGGGTAAGGCGGCCGTCGCGCTGGCCCGGTTCGTCGACCTGCACCCGAACAACCTCGACCAGCGCGCCGAGATCATCGTCGAGCACTTCCGCACCGTCACCGCCGGCAAGATCGGTGGCCGGGCCAAGGCGATGGTGGTGACCGGCAGCCGGCTGCACGCCGTCCGCTACCTCGCCGCCGTGCAGCGGTACCTGGAGAAGAGACAGCTCACCGGGATCCGCGCGATGGTCGCCTTCTCCGGCAGCCTCGCCGACGGGCCGGGCGACCCGGTGACCGAGTCCGGGCTCAACGGCTTCCCGGAGACACAGACCAAGCAGCGCTTCCACGACGAGGGGCAGCTGCTGATCGTCGCGGAGAAGTACCAGACAGGCTTCGACGAGCCGCTGCTGCACACGATGTACGTGGACAAGAAGCTTGAGGGCGTCAAGGCGGTGCAGACGCTGTCCCGGCTCAACCGCATCCACCCCGGCAAGGAGGACACGTTCGTCCTCGACTTCCGCAACACCGCCGAGGAGATGCGGGAGCAGTTCGCGCCGTTCTACGAGTCCAGCTGGACCGAGGAGACCGACCCGAACCTGCTCTACAACCTGCAGACCCGGATCGAGGACCACCACGTCATCGACCCCGAGGAGCAGCAGAAGGCCGTCGCCGCCTTACTCCTCGGCCACGACGCCGCCCACGCCACGGTGACGGCCAACGTCGACCCCGCCGTCGTCCGCGCCAGCAACCTCCCCGACCACGAGCTCGACGACCTTCGCGACGCACTCAAGGCCTTTGTGCGCGCCTACGCCTTTCTCGGCCAGGTCATGCTCTTCACCGACGACGAGTTGGAGAGCCTCTACCTCTACGGCAAGCTGCTCTTGGCCAAGCTGAAGGCCCCGAACAGGGAGTCCGGCGCCATCGACCTAGGGGCCACCGAGCTCGCCTTCGTGGGCCACTCGGCCGGCACCGTCACCAGCGGCAGCAACACCCCCGGTGCAGACGACGGCCAGATCGAGACCTACACCGGCGCCGGCCGCGGCAGCAGCCTCGAGGAAGCCCTGATGATCCGGCTCTCGGAGCTGATCGACACCTTCAACGCCGCCCACGGCATCGACCTCAGCCAGGCTGAGAGCCTGCTCATCTACGTCGGGGTCCCCAGCACGCTGTCCGACGACGAGGACGTCCAGCAGCGCGCCGCGGACAACACCGAGGAACAGTTCTCGATGACCATCAAGAAGGACGACATCGCCGGCGCGCTCTTCGCCAACCAGGAGAGCTCCAACAAGCTCCTCAAGGCCCTCCTCGAGAACGAGGGATTTGCCGATGCCGTCCAGAAGATAATCAGCACCCAGACGTGGAAGGCCGCACGCCGCAAGCATGCGGATACACGGACGTGAACCGCCCAATGCTTCTCGCATATCTACCCGCCCCCGCCCCCGCTAAACCTAACCACTTTCTCAAGATGAGGACTTGATGGCATCGATACTCAGCGCACGCGTTGATGGACTCGCAGGCAGAAGAAAGCCCTTGACGATCAACTTCCAGCAAGACCTCAACGTAATCTGGGGTTTTAATGGATCAGGCAAGACTTCACTGCTAAAGATTCTTCATAGCGCACTAGTTAACGATGCCACTTCTCTGCTTCGCGTACCATTCGATTCGGCAGAGGTAGTTCTCTCATTAGGTCGCGGCAGAACAGGCAGTCGGCAAGTCAAGAGGCGTATATCTCGACGAGAACTAGAAGCGGCACGCCCGACCGTGGATGTGGACGACGACTCGGCTCGTCAATTCTACTTCACATTCCAAGGCGCTGTCGACGACAGCAAGAGCGCTATACGTTGGAACAGTTCGTCCGAGATAGATGGCGCGAGCAATATCCGCCATGGCTACCTACCGATTTCTCGCGTTAGCGAAGGCCGCGGTCGAGGTGGCCGGCGCCGGACAGCAAGTGAACTGATCGATGAGGCGGCCTTCGACCGCTTATTCGCGGAGCAAATTCAAGAAGTGTGGAGGTCCTATAGTCACCGTGCGCTGTTGCGCATTAGGGAAGCGCAGGATCAGGGACTGGCCGGAATTCTGCGGTCCGTTCTCCTAGGAGGCAACGCGCTACCACCGCGAGGACAGAAGAGAGAGACGGCCGAGGAAGCATACAAGCTTGTCCAGGAGTTTTTCGCCTCGCAGCGACTTGGCCGCATCCTGCAACTCTCGCTCGACGACTTCCGCGACAGCTATACCCAGAATCAGGTAGTCACCGACGTGGTAGCCGAGATTCGAGAAGTGCAGCGCGGCATCAAGTCAGCTCAGGAACCCCAGCGCAGAATAGAGTCCCTCCTGTCCGACCTCTATAGCGGAGGCAAGGTCGTTGCCCTGTCGGGCGAAGTGGGAATCACCCTCGACGGCGAGCCAATTCCTTTGGAATCGCTCTCCAGTGGAGAAAAGCAACTCTTGCAGCTGCTGCTGGAAACCCTTGCTGCGGACGCTAACCCTGTACTTATCGATGAGCCTGAACTATCCCTACATGTCGACTGGCAAAGTCGCCTCGTCGAGTGTTTGCAGACCGTAAACGAGAACGCCCAACTCATCATGGCGACCCACTCACCCGAGGTTATGGCGCGACTGGCAGATAGGTACGTCTACGAGATATGAGTTCAAAGCGACGCTTACACTACTCAATTGATGGATTTCTGCGGCGAGTCCGCATGAGTCAGCGGTACGCCATTTTTATAGTGGTGGAAGGCAAGAACTACGACCGCTACTTCACTCAACGGCTCTGCGACGGCAGTGCACGCTTGTCTCAAAGAGGCTTCGAGGTGAGGACGGTTGGCCAAGTCCTGGGCGACAACTCAGCCGGAGGGAAGACTTCTGCGCTGGCAATCTTCGACCACGCGAAGCGTTCTTCTAAACTGTCGCAGTCCAATGCTCGAGGCCGACGATCTGTCGCCTTCGTGCTCGATAGAGACGCGCAGCACATCACTGGTGGTCGCCGACGCTCACCGCACGTGATTTATACGGAATATGCAGACACGGAGGCGCAAGCTTTTCACACTAGTCACGAAGTGAACGCCTTGGCGAATTCCGCCTCGCTGGATGCGCGCAGCGCTGAGGTTGTCGTGCGGAACCTGGGGGACTGGAGGACCCAACTAGCGAACGATTGGCGCAGTTGGATCGAGCTTTGCTACGTGGCCGAAGCAACGCGCGCCCGATGCTGGGTCGGATTTTCTCATGATACAAGCAAGGTGCATACGGGGCGGTTTGCCAGGACGCCTAATCCCTCTGCACTCGCGGCCGCAGAGGTTGCGATCAAGCAAACAAGTGTGCTTAGCGCTGACGCTTTCGAGACTCTACGCAGTAAAATTCTGGCCAAAATTGATGCAGTGTACATGGCGGGGCAGCAGTCTTCCCTGCTTCGAGGGAAATGGCTGCCGCGCCAGCTTGCCCACCAGGTGTCCAGCATCCTTAGCAAGGGTTCGCACCCGTGGCATAGCGACGGCTTCCATGAATCGGTCACGAGGTGCTACATGGCTCACATCCAGGTCGGTCGAGCCAAGAACAAGCGGATGGTCAAGAAGCTGGAAGCGCTGACCGGATGACAATAGTTGCCGCTCATCTGGCGCGCTTTGTGATGGACAGAATCTTGGTCGGGGGGCGTCGACATCGGCGATTTCTCGCCTGAAAGAACTCCATTGCGCGGCACCTCCGAGGTTAGCTCCTTTTGGGGCCCAAGGCGCTCACAGCACAGCAAGTAAGGACGGATCCCGTGTTGGACGGAAGTGTCAGTTCGCGGGAGTCGGCCTTCTGGCCTACACGTCCTCAGCGCTGACTATGTGCAGGACGCCGCGGCCGCGCTCCTTGGCGCCGTACATCGCCCGGTCCGCCAGCGAGAGGACCTCGTCCAGCGTCGTCCCGGCCAAAGCCATCGCCAGCCCGATGGAGGCCGACACCCGCACGGTCCGCCGTCCCACCTCCACCTCGTCCACGAGCACGGCAGCCAGCCCGTGCCCGATGGCCTCCGCCGTCGACGCATCGACCCCGGGCAGAACCGCCACGAACTCGTTCCCGCCCAGCCGGCCGACCACCGCCCCCGGCAGCTCCCTCTCCACGTGCCGGCGCAGCCGGTCGGCAAGCCGGACGAGCAGCTGGTCCCCCACCGCGTGCCCGCCGCGGTCGTTGACCTCCTTGAACCGGTCGACGTCCACGAACAGCACCGCTCCCCCGACCGCCAGCGCCGCGCGGCCGGTGTCGAGCAGGTGGCTGCGGTTGGCCAGCCCGGTCAGCGGGTCCTGCCGCGCCGACCGCAGCAGCGCCTGCTTCCACCCGTCGGCCCTGGTCGCCACCGCGGTCAGCCGGTCCACCGTCTCCTGGAGCCGCGCGGCCTGCTCGGCATCGACCTCCGGAGCGAGCGCAGCCGTCGACGACGCCAGCGTGTCCAGCTCCGACTCAAGCGGCAGCCCGGCCGCCACCGTCTCCAGCGTCCGGCCCTGCGCGGCCAGCAGCTCGCCGTCCCACCGGTGCGCGGCCACCTGGCGCCGCAACGACAGCACGCTGCGCACCAGCCGCACCTGGTTCTCCAGCAGCGCCTGCTCGGCCAGCGAGAACGCGCGCGGCTCGTCGTCGAAGACGCCGAGCGAGCCGAGGACGAAGCCGTCCTCGTCGACCAGCGGCACCCCGAGGTAGGAGCGGATCGCGCCGGCCGCCACGGCCGGGTTGTCGCGGAACACCGGGTGGTCGAGCGCGTCGGTCACCTGCAGCGGCGCCCGCAGCGCCACCACGTACGCGCAGAACGACAGCTCGTCGGGCACGTGCGAGTACGGCACGCCCGCGCCCCGCTCGGCCGGGAAGCACTGCTCGTCCGGGCCGACCAGGTCGATGACCGCGATCGGCGCCTCCACCGTCCGCGCCATGTACGCGACGACGGCGTCGAGGTCGGACACCCCCGCGTGCCCTGGCAGCCGGTAGCTGGCGATCGCGGCCAGGCGAGCCGCCTCGGCGACGGCCGCCCGCGGATCGGGCAGCGGGACGCCGGCCGGCGCGAAGTCGGGCAGGCGGGGCGTCGGGACGGCGGCGGTCACACGCGGCGACCCTAGCGGCCGAGCGTTACCGACGGAACACGCTGCGCCACCGGGACACCCCTCGACGTCGAGGCGCCGAGCCGGCCCTCCTCGATGGTGGCCTCGAGCTCGGCGGGACCGCGCCTTCCCGCGGCGCGCGCCCGGCCCGTCCCGCGGCCCCAGGGCCATCCGCCTCTGTCGCCGCGGAACCCGTCGTCGCGACGCTCCGGGTCCCACCCGGATCGGGAGGTCGGCACCGTGTACGTCACCCAGGGTCTGCACCGCCACGTCCAGCAGCGCGCGGGAGAGATCGCCACCGTCTGCGCCGGCCGCACCCGCACCCACGCCGAGTCCGTCGACCGGATCGCCCGCCTGGCCGCCGCTCTCCAGCAGCTCGGGATCCGGGACGGCGAGCGCGCGGCCGTCCTGTCCCTGAACTCCGACCGCTACCACGAGTTCCTCGGCGCGACGCTGTGGGCCGGCGGCGTCGTCGTCCCGGTCAACATCCGGTGGAGCGTCCCCGAGATCGCCGACTCCCTCGCCGAGGTCGACGCCCGGGTCCTCATCGTCGACGACGTCTTCGCCGCGTACACCGAGCCCATCCGGGCGGCCCACCCGCGCCTGGAGCACGTCGTCCACGCGGGCGACGGCCCGACCCCCGACGGCATGCTCGCCTTCGAGGAGCTGGTGGAGGCGCACGAGCCGGTCGAGGACGTCCGCCGCGGGGGCGACGCCCTCGCCGGCGTCTTCTACACCGGCGGCACCACCGGCCGGTCCAAGGGCGTCATGCTCAGCCACGACAACCTGCTGACGTCGTCCATGGGCGGACTGGCCACCGACCACTTCCCGCCCGGCCGGGTGGGCCTGCACTCGGCGCCGATGTTCCACCTCGCCGCCTTCTCCAACTGGGTCGGCGCCGTCGTGGTCGGCGGGACGCAGGTGATGATCCCGGTGTTCGACCCGGTCGCGGTCATGACCGCCGTCCAGGAGCACGGCGTCACCGACGTGCTGCTGGTCCCCACGATGATCCAGCTCGTGGTCGACCACCCGCGGGTCGACGAGTTCGACCTGACCAGCGTCCGCCGGGTGATGTACGGCGCCTCCCCCATGTCCGACGCCCTGCTCGGCCGGACGATGAAGGCGCTGCCCAACGCCCGGTTCCTGCAGGCCTACGGCATGACCGAGGTCGCCCCGGTGGCCACCCTGCTCACGGCCGAGGACCACGAGGACCCGGCGCACCGGCGCTCGGTCGGGCGCGCCGCCCCGCACGCCGAGGTGCGCGTCGTCGGCCCCGACGACGTCGAGCTCCCCCGCCGGGAGGTCGGGGAGATCGTGGTCCGCGGCGGCCATGTGATGCTCGGCTACTGGGACCGGCCGGAGGAGACCGCCGAGGCGCTGCGCGGCGGCTGGATGCACACCGGCGACGCCGGCTGGATGGACGACGAGGGCTACCTGTACCTCACCGACCGCATCAAGGACATGATCATCTCCGGCGGGGAGAACGTGTACTCGGTCGAGGTGGAGAGCGTCCTCGCCCAGCACCCGGCGGTGGCCACCTGCGCGGTCATCGGCGTCCCCGACGCGACCTGGGGCGAGCGGGTGCACGCCGTCGTCGTCCCGGCGGCCGGCGCCACCGTCACCCTCGAGGAGCTGCGGGCCTTCTGCGCCGACCGGCTCGCCGGGTACAAGACGCCGCGGTCGATGGACGTCGTCGACGCCCTGCCGCTCTCCCCCGTCGGCAAGGTGCTCAAGCGCGAGTTGCGCCGGCCCTACTGGGCCGGGCAGGAACGCGCCGTCCACTGACGTGGACCGGCGCGGGGAGGCTGCCCGACGGCTGGGCCATTGCCTCGCGCACCGAGCGTCGACAGGCTGAGCCGTGACGCCGCAGGGGCGTCCCCGCAAGGTCAGGAGAGCGGCGCATGCACGCACGGTCCACGAGCATCCGCGGCAACACGGCCGGTATCGACGCCGCCATCGCCTACGTGCGCGACGACGTCCTGCCGATGGTCCAGAACACCGACGGCTGCGTCGGCCTCTCCATGCTCGCCGACCGCGCCAGCGGCCGCTGCATCGTCGCGACCGCCTGGAGGGACGAGCAGGCCATGCGCGCCACCGCCGCCGAGGACCGCACCGTCCAGCACCGCCTGCTGCACACCCTCGGCGGCGGGCACGCCGACGTCCGGGAGTGGGACATCGCGGTCCTCCACCGGGACCGTCCGGCCGGGGACGGCGCCGGCGCGCAGGTCACCTGGGCCCGCATCGCGCCGAACCACCTCGACGACCTGCTCGACGCCTACCGGCACAACCTGCTGCCCAAGCTGCAGGAGCTGCCCGGCTTCTGCAGCGTCAGCATGCTGGTCGACCGGCGCCTCGGCCGGACGGTCAGCGTCACCAGCTTCGAGGACCGCGACGCCGCGGGGCTGGTGCGCCGGCACGCCCGGTCCCTGCGCGAGCAGTTCGCGCAGGCCCTGGGCGCCAAGATCGTGGACGTCGCCGAGATGGACCTCGTCCTCGCCCACCTGCACGTCCCCGAGGCGGTGTGAGCGGTCTCAGTCCTTGGCGGACCGGCGCATCGACCACATCTGCGCCGGGCGCTCGAACTGGGTGGCGACCTCCCAGCTCACCGCACCGTTGACGACCTCCCTGCGGAAGTTGCCCACGGCCACGCGGGCGAGCTCCGGGTCGGCGGCGACGCGGCGGGCCAGCTCGAGGGCGCGGTCCTCGACGGCGGCGTCGTCCACCGACTCCCACGCCAGGCCCAGCTCCACGGCCTTCGTCCCGTTGATCTCCTCGCCGAACAGCACCATCGCCGCGGCGGCCTCGCGGCCGATCAGCCGGGACAGGATGACGAAGTGCCCGCCGCCGGGGTGCAGGCCGCGCTTGAGGAAGCCGGCCAGCAGCCGGGCGTCGTTCGCGACGATCCGCAGGTCGGCCGCCAGCAGCATGTTCATCCCGGCGCCGACGGCGGAGCCGCGGACGGCCGCGATCGTCGGCACCTTCACCTGGCCCAGCCGGTAGAAGGAGTCGTAGATGCGGCCCATGCCCTCGTAGGCGTCGGGCGCGGCCGGGTCCTTGCCGGCGTTCGTCAGCGTCGCGACGTCGCCGCCCGCGCAGAACGACTTCCCCACCGCCCGGACGACGAGCGCCCCGACCTCCGGCTTGGCGTCCACCTCGTCGAACACGTCGATCAGCTCGCCGGCCATCTGCGGCGTCAGCGCGTTGCGGCGGTCGGGCGCGTTGAGCGTCACCACCGCCACGCCGCCGTCGACCTCGAGCAGGACCTCGGCGTCAGCCACGAGCGCACCTCCGGATCGGGGCCCGCGGGCCCGGGGACCATCCGCAGGCATCAGACCACGACGCCGTGTTGCCGCCCTGCGCGGGCCGGTCCCACACTCGGCTCCCCACCTCCGGAGCTCTTACATGCCCGCCCGCCCCGCCGCCGTCCTCGCCGTTGTCGCGCTGTTGGCTGGGGGCTGCACCGGCGTCGAGGGCGACCCCAGCCCCGCGCCGACGACGTTCACCGAGCTCCTCGGCACCGCCGACCTCGACGCCGTCGCGCCCTCCGGCGTGGACGTCCTCGACCTGGCGGCCGGTCCGGACGGCGCGCTCGTCCTGCTCGCCGACAGCGCCGACCCGTCGGTCACCTACCTGGCGCCGGTCGGTGGGGACGGCGTCGGTGACGTGCAGCGGCTGGACGGCCCCGGCGAGCAGCTGTTCGTGGGGCCCGACGGCGCCGTCCTCGTCCTCGGCCCGGGCCGGCTGACCACCGTGGGCGTCGGCACCGTCGAGCTGGGCGTCGACGGGGACACCGCCGCCCTCTCCCCCGACGGCCGCCGTCTGTACGTCACCGGCGGGGGTCGGCTGGCCGCGCTCGACCCGGCCACCGGCGCGGTGCAGGCAACCGCCGACCTCGACCCCGGCCTCACGGTCAAGACCCTCGCCGCCGGACCCGACGGGCCGGTCGCGCTCATGAGCGACGCCCGCGCGCTCGACCTGGCCGACGTCGCCGTCCTGGGCACCTGGACCGAGGACCTGGGGCGGGCCGAGCTCGTCGAGCTGGCCTCCGACCGCCCGGCCAGCATCCCGTCCGCGCTGCGGCTGACCGACGACGGCGACGCGGTCGTCACGCTCACCGTCCACGGCGACGACCCGTTCCGCGTGACGGTCGTCGAGGACGGCGAGGTGACCGCCGCGCACCCCATCCCCGGCACCGACCGCGCCCCGGCCGACCTGGCCCTCTCCCCCGACGGGCGGGTCGCCTACCTGGCGGTGGCCGGGTTCGAGGTGGAGTCCGGCCTGGTCACGCTCGACCTGTCCAGCGGCGAGCAGCTCGCGGCCGGCCGGCTGTGCGAGGGGCAGGGCACCTTCGGCCGGGTGGCGCTCACCGACGACCGGCTGACCGTCATCGGCGCGTGCGTCGGAGGGGACAACTCGTCGACCACCGCGTTCGTGCTCGGGTAGCCGTTCGGGTGGGTTGTCCCCAGGGTGCGATCCGGAGCGGTGCTGTTCTGGTTATCGTCCGCGATCGTGCGGAACCCCGGCACCGGACGGACGAGCCTCATCGCAGTGGTCGTCGGCGCGGCGCTGCTGCTGCCCGCCTGCTCAGCTGCTGACGACGAGGCGCCGAGCACGAGCCTGCCGACGACGTCGGCGCCCGCGACCACCACCGAGGCGCTGCCCGTGGTGGGTCCAGCCGACTTCCCCGTACCGCCCGAGGCCCGCACCCAGGACGCCGCCGGCGCCGAGGCCTTCCTCCGCTACTGGATCGACCTGCTCAACCGGCAGCGCGCCATCCCGGCCGGGCAGCCACTGCGGGACCTCGGTCCCGAGTGCGACGAGTGCTGGCGCATCGCCAACAACTACGACGAGGCGGCCGCTGCAGGGAACCGGTACGTCGGCGGGGAGGTGACCATCACCGCCGTGGCTCAGCCCGCATTCGACGGCCCAATTGCGCAGTACTCCTTCAGCGCACGACGAGAGCCCGTCTCATTGGTTGACAGTTCGGGCGCAGTCCTTGAGGCGCAGTCCGATCCGGCGCCGCGGCTCTCTTCGGGTCTCTACCTGGAGTGGGACGAGAGCGCCCGCTCGTGGCGCGTCACGTCCTTCCAACTCGGGTGAGACGTCCTCTGGCGGTCATCACCGCAGTCCTTGCGTTGGTCGCGTGGATGACAGCCTCGGTCGGGTCATCAGCCTTGGCTTGTTCATTCGACGACTGCGGCTCGACCGGTGTGGCTGACGGAGCGGCCTCTGTCGAGTACTCCGGCGGAGCGGTCAACCAATTGGTGAGCGGTGGTGGGGCCGCTGCCGTGGACTACGTCTGGCGACTGATCCAGCCTTGCGCCTTGACTGACGAGCGCGAGGGCGCCTGCACGGCCATCGACTTCCAGGACTGCCCCGCCGAACCAGGGCAAGTCGTCCGCTATCTCTCCGTCCAACAGCGCCCCGTCGTGCGTCCGGACGGCACAGCAGTCATCCCGGTGACTCCCGGCTTCGGGCCTGGCGATCTGCTCGGCGCGTGGGAGACGCTCCGCACGGCGTGCATCGACATCACCGCGCTCAACCCGCCGCCGTCGCCGGAGGAGGTGTTCACCTACTTCCAGCGGCTGCCGCTGCCGCAGCTGACCACCTCGCACGCGCCGCCGGGACGCGGCCTGGCCGGGCTGCCGGTCGTCTTCTGGACCGACGCCCCGACCACCCAGACCTTCACCGTCGACGTCCGCGGTTACGCCGTCGTCATCGTCGCCGAGGCGCAGCGCTACACCTGGCGCACCGGCGACCCCGCCGCGCCCACGCTCACCACGACCGTCCCCGGCGGCGCCTATCCCGAGCAGGCCACCGAGCACCTCTACCGCTCGGGCACGTACACCGCGTCGCTCACCGTCACCTGGGGCGCCACGTTCACCGTCGACGGCAGCGCGCCGGCCGACGTCCCCGGCACCACCACGACCGACGGCCCGCCGGTGACGTTCGACGTCGTCGAGGCCGCCGCCGTCCTCACGAACCCCTACGACTGACCAGCTCACAGGCCCGCTCGTGCGCCAGGCCGCGCCACGACTCCTTGTCGGCGTCCTCACGTCGAGAACACACTCGCCGGCATGCGCCCCAGCCCCGGGCTCGTGCTCGCCGCTCTCCTGCTGACCGGCTGTGGCGGGGCGATCGCGGGCACGGCGATCCCGGGGCCGACGACGGTGTCCCTGGCCGACGTCGCGGGCGCGGACGCCGAGGTGCTCGACGTGGCCGCCACCGCCGACGGCCGGTCGGTCGCGCTGCTGGCGCCGCCCGGCGGCCCGCTCACCCTGGCCGACGTCGCCGCCGACGGCACCGTCACCGCCGTCCCGCTCCGCGGCCTCGACTCCGAGCGGCCCGGCCTCACCCGCATCGCCGCGGACGGCGAGGGCGTGGTGGTCGTCGGGTTCGCCGCCGGGCGCGTCGCCCTCGTCGAGGCGGACCTGCGGCGCGTCGACGCGCCGGAGCCGGTCGGCACGCTCGGGGCCGCCGACGTCTCGGCGCTCGACGCCGTCGTTCTGGACGGCGTGCTGCTCCTCGCGCTCAGCGGCATCGACGGCGCGCACCGGCTGGTCGCCGTCGACCCCGAGAGCGGCGTCGTCCGCGACGAGGTCGCGCTGCCCGGCACGCCGCGTGACCTGCACGTCTCGGGGGACGGCATGGTCGTCGTCGCCACGGACACCGGGCGCAGCGCCTCCGTCGTGATCGTCGACGCTGCGCTGCAGATGATCGGCGAGGTGCCGACCGGCCCGGGTGCCGCCGGCCCGCTGACCGTCGTCGACGGCGACGTGTACGCGACCGTCGGCGGGTCCGGCGACGTCTCGATCACCCGCGGCTCCGAGGTGTTGGCCACCGTGCCCGGTGACCTGCCGGCGCTGGTGACGGTCGACGGGGACAGGGCCACGCTCGTCGACACCGTGGCCGACGGCGAGGTGCCGCGGGTGCTGCAGCGCAGCGTCGACCTGGCGGCGGGCGAGGTGGTCGCCGAGGTGGAGCTGTGCGACGCGGGCGCGGTCGACGGATCCGACGTCGACGGGTCCGGCCGCGCCTCGGTGGTCAGCGACTGCCGCGGCGAGCCGGTGCTCTGGCGGTTCGGCTAGGCCGGTGGCTTCCAGCTCGGGTCGCGGCCGGTGACGCCGAGCAGCCGGTCGAGCGCGGGGGCGTCGGCGGGCACCGGCACGACCGGGCCGTACAGGTCCGGCGGGCGGTCGTCGCCGAAGGACTCGGCGAACGCGCGGCAGGTGTCGGCGTCCGCGTCGGCGACCTCGTAGCGCTGGCCGGTCGCGGCGGCGAGGTCCCAGCCGTGGACGACGACCTCGTCGAGCGCGACGACGGCCGCCACCTCCCCCGGCATGTCCACCCCGCCGGCCGCCGTCATGCCCTCGTGCGCCGCGGGGTCGCGCCAGGCCGCGGCCAGCGCGTCGAGCTGCGCGGGAACGAAGGTGCGCCAGTCGGCGGGCAGGTGTGCGGGGTCGGTGGAGGCGGTGCCGTCGACGGGCGTCTTCTCCGCGGCCATGCGGAAGGCGTAGGCGAGCCCGGCGAGGTGGCCGAGCAGCCCGGCGACGGTCGTCCCGTCGCACGGGGTGGGGGCGGTGAGCTGGTCGTCGCGGATCCCGGCCACGACCCCCGCCGTGGCGGCCGCTGCGGGTCCCAGGTCGATCGTCATGCCAGGGCAGACCGCCGCCGTCCCCGGGAATGAGCGGCGCGCCGGGGTACGACCGACTCCCCGGCGCGCGTCCTCCCGCTTCGGCCGCGCCGAGCCCCCAACGGAGTTCAATGGGCCCGTGTCGGTCGGACCGGACGCGGCTGCCCTCGTGCTCCCGAGCGCGGGGCCCGACCCGATCCCGCTGGCCACCGCACTGGCCGCCGTCCTGGGGTACGCGCGCGGCCGCCGTCCGCTGTTCTTCCGCTCCCCCAGCGTGCCGCAGGGCCGGTGGGTGCAGGTGCTCGCCTACGCCTTCGACCGCTTCGACGGTCAGCCGCCCGCGACCGGCGACGGCCCCACCGACCGCGACGTCCTGCTCGCCGAGGGCCTGCACGGCCGGCTCGACCCGGCGGGGTGGCGGGAGGTGCGCGGCCGGCTCGACGACGTCTGGCCGGACTACGCCGCGGCGCTCGCGCGCGCGGCCGGGCGACCGCTGTGGGAGCTGCCCGCCGACGAGTTCTCGGTGCTGATGGAGCCGGGCACGGTCGGGGCGTCGCTGCGGTCGGTGGCGGAGGGGCCGGGGGCGCGGCACGTCGTCGCCGCGCTGCACCACCGCTCCCCCGCGCTGGTGCCGTTGACCGACGGGCACACCCGCCGCCAGCTGTGGGGACACCTGCGCGAGGGCGACAGCGGGGCCGCGGCGATCGTCCACCGCGAGCTCACCGCCAACGCCGGCGCGTTCGCCGCACTGGAGGCGGCGACGGCGCGGCTGCTCGGCCGCCCGCTCGGCCGGGTGCGGCTGCACGACGTCCTGCTGTGGCTGTCCGGATCGCTGCGGATGACCCACGCGGTCGCCGTCGGCCGGGCGATCGCCGCCGACTCCGAGCAGGGCCTGGAGGCGCTGCTGCCGGCGTGACCCGCCGCCGCCTGTTGATCATCGTCTGCGTGCACGCGACACGCGCGGACACGCCGGTGCGAGCGGCACACGGACGATGATCGACTGCAGCACCGGCGCGCCGTTCCGCCTGACGCCCGGCCTGCCGATACGAGTAGGGAACGGGCGCGACGACGGCCCAGGGACGAGAGGACCGCATGCACCCCCGCACCCGGCTCGAGACGGTCATGGCCGCTCCCCTCACCACCGGGAACCTGCTGGCCGACTGCGAGCGCTGGTGCCGCGACGTCCTCCCTCCGCGGGGCACCGGTCCCGCCGCCGTCCCCGCCCCGCGCCTCGTTCCGGCCGAGCGACGGAGCGCACCCGAGCGGGTGGAGCGGCGCCGCGTGCCGGTCACCGGCGCCGCGGTGCGGGCCATCGCCCGGACGCTCACCGAGCAGGCCGAGGCCCACCGCGAGGCGGAGGCCGGCGCCGCCTGAGCCGTGCGCGCCCTGCTTGCAGGTTGCTAGCATCCTGCGACATGAGGACGCTGTACCTGCGGAACGTCCCGGACGACGTCGTCGAGCGGCTGGAGCGGCTCGCCGCCCGCGAGGCGACGTCCGTGGGTGCGCTGGCGGTGCGCGAGCTGGCCGAGGCGTCCCGCCGCGCGGACAACCCCGCGCTCCTCGGTGCGCTGCCCGACCTCGGGGTCCCCGCCGAGGACGTCGTCGCCGACCTGGGCGCCGAGCGCGCGGGGCGGTGATCGTCGCCGACGCCTCGGCGGTCGTCTCCGGCCTGCTGAACGCCGGCGCCGCCCGGGACCTGCTCGGGCGGGAGCGGATCCAGGTGCCCCACCTCGTCGACGCCGAGGTGGCCCGCGCGCTGCGGCGGGCCGCGGCGGCCGGCTCCGTGACGCCGGCTCAGGGCTGGGCCGCCCTCGACACCTGGCGCCGCCTCGGGGCCGCCCGGCACCCCGTCACCGGACTGCTCGACCGCGTCTGGCAGCTGCGGGAGAACCTCACCGCCTACGACGCCACCTACGTCGCGCTGGCCGAGGCGCTCGGCTGCCCAGTGGTCACGGCCGACCGGCGTCTCGCGCGGGCGCCCGGCCTCCGCTGTCCCGTGACGGTGGTGCCGCGGTAGCGCCTACCGCGGGACGGGCGTCCAGTCGGTCGTCGCGCGCAGCGGGTGCTTGAGCACCTTCCCGCCCGCGTTGCGCGGCAGCGGCGCGTCGAGCACCTTCACGAACTGCGGCACCTTGACGTCCGCCAGCCGCTCGCGCGAACGGCGCCACAGGCCAGGCCGTTGCCGATGCGCAGCGCCACCCGGTCGCCGATCCCGACGCCGGCCGCGCGCAGCCCGCCGGCCACGACCCGGGCGCGCACCTCCAGCTCGGCGCAGGTCACCGACGGCCCGCCCGGCTCGACGACGGCGGTGCGGCCGGGGACGCGGGCGGCGGTGGCGGACAGCAGCGCGGGCAGGTTCGGCGCCAGGCCGGTGTAGCGGCGGACGCCGTCCGGGCCGGTCTCGATGCCGGTGCTGTCGAAGACGGTCGAGCTCACGTGCGCCGATCGTCCTCCTGTGAGCGCGGCCACCCGGGTGTCGCCCGGGCCCGGCCCGGGCACCGGCGACCCGTGACCGGCACCGCGCGATCCACCGCCCGCCCGATGCCCGGCATCCCGCCCGCGCCCGAGGACTCCGGCGTCGACCCGGACCGCACCGAGGTCCCGCGCCCCGGCGCCGTCCGCGTGGACAGCCTGCGCTGGGGCGCCGGCGAGGACTCGGCGGTCACCGAGCGCGACGACCTCGGCTACGCCGACCTGCGCACCTACGCCGCCATCGGCGACGGCCGCACCCTCGCCCTGGTCGCCCGCGACGGCCGGATCGACTGGCTGCCGCTGCCCGAGATGGACGGCCCGCCGGTGTTCGGCGCGCTGCTGGACACCGACAACGGCGGCTGCCTGGAGCTGTGCCCCGAGGGCGAGTTCACCGTCAGCCGCGGCTACGCCGGCGACACGAACGTCCTGCGGACGACGTTCACCACGCCCACCGGCCGGGTCCGCGTCACCGACGCGCTGACCACCGGCGTCGCCGGGCGGCTGCCGTGGTCGGAGCTGGCCCGCCGCGTCGAGGGGCTGGAGGGCACGGTGCGCATGCGCGCCGCCGTCCGCCCCGGCACCTGCCTCAACACCGTGGCCCCGTGGGTGCACGAGACCGCGCACGGGCCGGTGCTGCGCGTCGCCGGGCTCACCCTCGCCGTCCGCACCCTGAACGCGGACGACGTCACCGCCGCCGACCGCCGCATCGACGTCACGTTCACCACGCAGGAGGGCTCGCAGCACCTGCTCGCCGTCGTCGGCACCGAGGACGAGCCGCTGTTCCTCCCGCCGCCGGAGGTGATCGACGCCGGTGTCGACCGCACCGTCCGCAACTGGGCGGCGTGGATGGAGACCTTCGCCTGGGACGGGCCGTGGGCCGACGCCGTCTGCCGCAGCACGCTCGTCCTCAAGCAGCTGCTGCACTCGGCGACCGGCGCGATCGTCGCCGCCCCGACGACGTCGCTGCCCGAGGGCCCGGCCGGCGGGCGCACCTGGGACTACCGCTACGCCTGGGTCCGCGACTCCGCCTACGCGCTGATCGCCCTGACCCGGTTCGGCCTGCGCGAGGAGACGCACGCCGCGCTGAGCTGGCTGCTGACGGTCATGCGCCGGCACGGGCCCGAGCCGCGGGTCTGCTACACCGTCGACGGCGGCCGCAGCGGCGGGGTGCACGTGGCCGACGTCCCCGGCTGGCGCGGCATCGGCCCGGTGCGGGTGGGCAACGCCGCCGCCGACCAGCTGCAGCTCGGGGTCTTCGGCGACGTCTTCGGCTTCATCTCCCTCTACGTGGAGAGCGGCCACGTCCTCGACGCCGAGACCGGCCGGATGCTCGCCGGCATCGCCGACCTCGCCTGCGACCGCTGGCAGGTGCGCGACTCGGGCATGTGGGAGCTGCCGGAGCTGCGGCACTACACGACGTCGAAGCTCGGCTGCTGGCAGGCGCTGACCAAGGCCGTGGAGCTCGCCGAGCGCGGGCAGATCCCCGGCGACCCCGGCCGCTGGCGGCACGAGGCCGAGCGGATCGTGCGGTGGGTCGACGAGAACGCCTGGGACGACGAGCGCGGCGCCTACGTCTGGTACCCGGGCACGACCGACCTGGACGCCTCGATCGTGCTGCACGCGATCAGCGGCTTCGACCGCGGGGAGCGGATGAGCTCGACGCTGGACGCGCTGCGCGCGCAGCTGGGCACCGGCCCGTACCTGCACCGGTTCACCGGTGCGGCCGACGTCGAGGGCGCGTTCCTGCCCTGCTCGTTCTGGACGGTCTCCGCGCTGGCGCTGTGCGGCCGGCGCGAGGAGGCGTGCGTGCTCATGGAGGAGCTGCTGGCCTCCGCGCCCAACGACGTCGGCCTGCTGCCGGAGGTGCTCGACCCGGCCACCGGCGACTGGCTGGGCAACGTGCCGCAGGCGCTGTCCCACCTGGCGCTGGTCAACGCCGCCATCACCCTCGGCACCGCCGACGACCCCGCCGACACCACCCCGGGAGACGACCGATGACCTCCTCCGCCGACGACCCGTACCGGCTGGCCCGCTTCGTCGAGGCGCAGACCGACACGTACGCGCAGGCGCTCACCGAGCTGCGCGCCGGGCACAAGACCAGCCACTGGATGTGGTTCGTCTTCCCGCAGGTCGCCGGCCTCGGCCGCAGCGCGACGGCGCAGCGGTTCGCCATCTCCGGCCTCGACGAGGCCCGCGCCTACCTCGTCCACCCGGTGCTCGGCCCGCGGCTGGTCGAGTCCGCGCAGGCGCTCACCGAGTTGCCCGGCTCCGACGCCGCCGCGGTGCTCGGGCCGGTCGACGCGGTGAAGCTGCGCTCGTCGATGACGCTGTTCGCGCACGCCGACCCCGGGCAGCCGGTGTTCCGCGCCGTCCTGGAGCAGTACTTCGGCGGCGAGGAGGACGACGCGACGACGTCCCGGCTGTAGTCCCGCGCGCGGTCGTGCTCTGCCCACAGTCGTGGGCAGAGCACGACCGCACGAGCGAAGGGGTCAGGCGGTCAGCTCGTCGACGTCGACGACGTCGAGCAGCGCCTGCAGGCCCGGCTGGCCGGTGAGGTCGAGCGGCCGCAGCTCCTTGGCCTTGACGTCGACCAGCAGCTCCGCGGCGGTGTCCCGGGCGATCGTGGAGGCGTCCGCCGTGGACCACTGCACGCCGGTGAGGGCGGCGCGGGTCCAGTGGCCGGCGAGCAGGCAGTCGAGCCGCGGGCGGCCGTAGGCGTCGGCGCCCGCGGCGCGCAGCGCGACCACCCGGGCCGAGCGGATCGCGGGCGCGACCGCGAGCGCCTCCTTGAGCGTCACCAGCACGTGCCCCATCACGGCCTCGGTGTAGAGCTGCGCCCGCTCGCCCTTGGGCAGCTTGCGCAGGCTGAGGTTGCCCGCCTGGGTGGTGACCGGCAGGCGCTCGGGGACGACGGTCTCCGGCGGCGCGAGGACGACCAGGGCCACCTCGTCGCCGTCGACACCGAGAGGTGCTGCGGCCGCCTCGTTGTCCTCGAACGCCTCGGCGAGTGCGGCGATCACCGTGTCCGGGTCGTTGGTGGACAGCGCCCACCACCACTCGTCGAGACGGGCCTGCAGGTCGGCCCGCTCCCGCTGCGCCTCCTGCCGCAGGGCCGCGATCTCGGCCTCCGCAGCGACGTCCGCCTGCCGGCGTGCCGCCTCCTTCGCGGCCCGCTGGAACAGGCCGAGGCCGGCCGTCGCCGCCTCGCGGTGCCGGGCGCGGACGGCGTCGACGTCGGGCTCGGGGGCCGGCGGCGCGACCGGGTGCCGCGTCCGGTCGAACTCGGCGCGGTGCACGCTCAGCAGTTCCGCGAACATCGCCGCCAGACGCCGGGCCTCCTCCTCCTTCGCCGCCTCCTCGGCCGCCCTCGCCGCGGCCGCGAGCTGCCGCTGGTACGCGGCCGGTGAGGGACGGCCGGCCGTCGAGCGTCTGCGGCTGCCGCCTCCCGCCGACGTGGAGTAGGTGAACGGCCCGGCGCCGGTGGAGAAGGACGTGCGCCCACCCCCCACGTGCACGCGCGCCGCTCTCGGCCCGATGCTGGTCCGCACGCCCCGGCTGGAGGCGCGCACCCGGACACCCGGCGCCAGCTTGACCGAGAAGCTCAGTCCCATGTCCCACCTGTCGTCGTCCGTGGACCGTTCCGTTCCGGATGCCATCACGGGGACGGGACGGAACCGGGCAGGGGACGACCGCGTCGTCGCCGGGTGGGACGGGTGGGGCCGGAGTGCCGGTCCGCAGGAGGCGCGGCCCCAGGCGGCACAGGAGTTGCGGGTCACCCCGGTCCGCCGGGCGGTGGGAGGCGCGGTCGGCGAGAGTTGATCGTGTGAGCGACGACCAGGGATCCGGCTACGTCAGCAGCGGCCAGGAGTACACGCGGGACACCAACTACATCACCGACCGGATCACCGCCGACGGCTCGAGCCCCTGGCCGGTCGAGCCGGGCCGCTACCGGCTGGTCATCGCCCGCGCCTGCCCCTGGGCCAACCGCGCCGCGATCGTGCGCCGGCTGCTGGGGCTGGAGCCGGCGTTCTCGATGGGCATCTGCGGGCCCACGCACGACGAGCGCAGCTGGACCTTTGACCTCGACCCGGGCGGGCGCGACCCGGTGCTCGGCTACGAGCGGCTGCAGGAGGCCTTCTTCGCCCGCGACCCGGAGTACCCGCGCGGGATCACCGTGCCGGCGATGGTCGACGTCCCGACCAAGGCCGTCGTCACCAACGACTTCATGCAGATGACGCTCGACTTCTCCACGCAGTGGACGGCCCACCACCGCGACGGCGCCCCCGACCTCTACCCCGAGCACCTGCGGGACGAGATGGACGAGGTGATGCAGCGCGTCTACACCGAGGTCAACAACGGCGTGTACCGCTGCGGCTTCGCCGGCTCGCAGCGCGCCTACGACAAGGCCTACGAGCGACTGTGGACGGCGCTGGACTGGCTCGAGGAGCGGCTGTCGACGCAGCGCTACCTCATGGGCGACACGATCACCGAGGCCGACGTCCGGCTGTTCACCACGCTGGCCCGCTTCGACGCCGTCTACCACGGCCACTTCAAGTGCAACCGGCAGAAGCTGACCGAGATGCCGGCACTGTGGGGCTACGCGCGCGACCTGTTCCAGACGCCGGGGTTCGGCGACACCACCGACTTCCCGCAGATCAAGGAGCACTACTACGTCGTCCACGCGGACATCAACCCGACGCAGGTCATCCCGATGGGGCCGGACACGTCGAACTGGCTGACCCCGCACGGGCGCGAGGAGCTCGGCGGCTCCCCCTTCGGCGACGGGACCCCGCCCGGGCCCGTGGCCGCCGGCGAGGAGGTGCCGGCGTCGCACGGTCCCGGCGGCATAGGGCACCGGCCCGACGACGAGCGCCGGCCCCGGCCCTAGCGGCCGGTCACGGACGGGCCCGCGCGGGCCCGGAGGTCGGGGTCAGCAGCCCCCGCCCCCGCCGCCGCCGTCGCCGGCGCAGCCGCCGTCGAAGCCGCCGCCCGCGTCCGTGCCGGCGATGAACCCACCGGCGGTGACGACGCCAGGGCCGTGCGCGCGACCGGTGTGCCCCCCGACGGTGCGACGGCTCGCGGCTCCTGCTCGGGAGCGCTGCATCGCGTAGGCCATGAGGAAGACGGCTGCCACCACGACGGCGAGCACGGCCAGGGCTGTCATGCGTGAACTGTGGACCGGCGCGGCCCGCGGCGCCAGCTCTCGCCGCAGGAGCCGAGCCGGTCAGTCCCCGCCGCCGCCTCCGCCGCCGCCGTCTCCCCCGCCGCCGCCGGAGTCGCCGCCCCAACCGCCGCCGTCGTGGTGGCCGTGGTGTCCGCCGCCGGAGTCACCGCTCCAGCTGCCGCCGTCGCCGTACCAGCCTCCGCCGTCACCGCCGGAGCGCCGGCCACCACCCCGCCGAGCGGCGCGTACGGCGGCTGTGAACATCGCGGTGAAGACGAGCAGGACCAGGGCGATCACGATCCACGGGAGCACGAGCGGCACCGTGCCCGACAGGTCGACCGAGCGCCAGTGATCTCCGCGCCTCAGCTCGCCGCGCGGACCTCGACCTGCTCCACCTCGGCCCTGCACCGGGCCGTCGCCGCGGCGGTGGCGAGGGTGTCCCGGTCGAGCCACTCGAGCAGGAAGCGGGACCCGTACACGTCGACGACCGTGGCGCGGTCCGGCAGCGGGCGCAGCACACACGGAGTCGTCATGACGTCATAACTAGCACACGGACATGTCGTGCACGTGGCCGTCAGGCGTCCCGCGGATGTCGCGGTCGGATCGGTCGACGGGGGCGGGGCGCCGGTGTCGCCACCGCCCCCGTCGTCCGGAGTGTCGGGCGGGGAGGTCAGGGGTGCCGCGCGACCGCTCGGTGCGCGTAACCCCCAGCCCCGATACCTCCCCGCCCGGTGGCCCCGGCCCAGCGGTGGCCAGGTCGGGGTCACGCCCGGGAAGGCAGCGCCCAGTCGGCGGTGCGGTGCGGGAGGGTCCCCGACCTCGGCCGGCGGCTGGTGCGCGCCTGGCAGGGAGGTCAGTCGGGAGAGAAGGACGGGTCGCGCAGGACGGCGGCGGCGACGGCGGGGGCCGACGCCGGTGCCGGGACGGTGCAGAGAGCGGTGGCCGGCACGCCCGACGGGCAGATCGCGGCCAGGGTGGCCAGCCAGGTGGAGGCCGACATGGTGGGCGCCGGAGGCGCGATCGGCCTCGGCTCGGGGGCCACCGGCGCCGTGGGCTCGGTGGGGAGGTCGTTCCCGCGCGGCGGGGCGGCGGGCCGGGGAGCGGTGGAGTGCTGCCGCTGCACGGTCCTGGCCGCCGGGGCCGCGGTGGCGTCGTCGGCCGCGCCGCACTCGGCCCGCGGGGCGGTCAGCAGGACGGCCACGGTCGCCGGGGCGACGGCGAGCCCGGTAGCCCGCGCGGTCTGGGTGGTCGCGGTCCCGACCGCGGGGGCGGTCTCGGCGACCGGAGCTGAGGACGAGGTCGTGACCTGCGCGGTGGCGGTGCCGGCGGCCGCCGGGGCCACCGCCTCGGCGGCCGGCTCGGTCACCGGCGTGACGGCCTCCGCCACTGGGGCAGCGACCTCCGTCGCCGGCGCGACAGCCTCCGCCACCGCCGCGGATTCGACAGCGGTCTCCACCACGGGCGCAACGACGGTCTCCACCACGGGCGCGACGGCTTGGACCGCAGGCGCGACAGCTTCGACCACCGGCACGAGCGGCTGCGTCACCGACTCGACCACCGCGTCGACGACCGGGCCGACCGCCCCGGTGACGACCTCGACCACCGGAACGACAGGCGTGGTGACCGTGTCGACGACAGGCGCGACCGGATCGAGGAGCGTCTCGAGGACGGGCGCGACCGGGTCGATCACGGTGCCGACCACCGGTGCGGCGACGTCCTCGACGACGGGAGTGACCGGTCCCAGGACCGGGGTGACGACGTCCTCGACAACGGGGACGAGCGGGTCGGTCACCGTCTCCACGATCGGCGCGGCTGGCTCCACGATCGGGCCAACCGGCTCTGTGATCGGCTCGACCACGGGTGCCACCGGCTCGACCACCGCGTCGACCACCGGAGCCACTGGGCCGGTGACCACCTCGACCACCGGCGGGACGACGTCCTCGGCCACCGGCACGACCGGCTCGACGACCGACTCCACGATCGGAACGACCGGCTGCGTGATCGGCTCGACCGCCGGCGTCACCGGCTCGACCACCGGGGCCACAGGACCGGTGACCACCTCGACCACCGGCGGGACCACGCCCTCGACCACCGGCACGACCGGCTCGACCACCGGCGGGACCACGCCCTCGACCACCGGCACGACCGGCCCGACGACAGGAGCCACCGGCTCGGTCACCGTCTCGACCACCGGAGCCACCGGCTCGGTCACGGTCTCCACGACGGGCTCGACGACGGTCTCGACCACGGGAGCCACCGGCTCGGTCACCGTCTCGACCACGGGAGCCACGGGCTCAGTCACCGTCTCGACCACGGGAGCCACGGGCTTGGTCACCGTCTCGACCACGGGAGCCACCGGCTCGGTCACGGTCTCGACCACGGGAGCCACGGGCTCGGTCACCGTCTCGACCACGGGAGCCACGGGCTCGGTCACCGGCTCGACCACCGGAGCCACCGGCTCGGTCACCGGCTCGACCACCGGAGCCACCGGCTCGGTCACGGTCTCCACGACAGGTTCGACGACGGTCTCGACCACCGGAGCCACCGGCTCGGTCACCGTCTCGACCACCGGAGCCACCGGCTCGGTCACCGGCTCGACCACCGGAGCCACCGGCTCGGTCACCGGCTCGACCACCGGAGCCACCGGCTCGGTCACCGGCTCGACCACCGGAGCCACCGGCTCGGTCACCGGCTCGACCACCGGAGCCACCGGCTCAGTCACCGTCTCCACGACAGGTTCGACGACGGTCTCGACCACCGGAGCCACCGGCTCGGTCACCGGCTCGACCACCGGAGCCACCGGCTCAGTCACGGTCTCCACGACAGGTTCGACGACGGTCTCGACCACGGGAGCCACCGGCTCGGTCACCGTCTCGACCACCGGAGCGACGACGTCCTCGACGACCGGAAGGGGCGCGGCGCTGACCGGCTCGGGCGTCTCCGCGGGAACGTCGGCGACGGGCTCCGGAGCAGGCTCGGGCTCCGGAGCGGGCTCGGGCGTCTCCGCGGGAACGTCGGCGACCGGCTCGACCACCGGCTCGACGGCGACCTCGTCGACCGTCGCGGTGACCTCCTCGACCACGCCGCCGAGGGGGGACCCGTCCGGAGCAGGCAGCTCCTCGGCACGGGCCGTGGAGGAGACGACCACCAGGAGCGCGTAGATGCCGGCCACCAGGCCGAACAGGAGGAGGACCCGACGGGGCCAGCCAGCGACTCCGGCGCTGCTCACCGACCCCCGTGTGGAAGTCCCCTCCCGCACGGACGAAGAGTAGAACGACTCCATCCGGAATGCTCGTCGATCACGGCAACGGGGCGTACCGGGACCTCGCCGGATCACATGACGCGGATGCGCAACCGGCGGAACCCGCGGCCCTTGTTCTCCATCTTGACCACCTCGACGCGGCCGACCATCGCCGTCGAGGCGACGTGCGTGCCGCCGTCGGCCTGCAGGTCGAGGCCGACGATGTCGACGATCCGCACCTGCTCGATGTCGGGCGGCAGCAGGTCGGTCGCCGTCCGGATGAGGTCGGGGATCGCGTACGCCTCGTCGCGCGGGAGCGTGCGCACCCGGATCGGCCGGTCGGCGGTGATCTCGGCGTTGACCGCCTCGGCCACGCGGTCCTTGAAGTCGGCCGGCACCTCGGCGAGGTCGAAGTCCATCCGCGCGGTCAGCGGCTCCATGTTGCCGCCGGTGACCTTGGCGCCGAAGTCGCGCAGCACCACGCCGGTGAGCACGTGCAGCCCCGAGTGGGTGCGCATGAGCGCGGTCCGGCGCTCGTCGTCGAGCGCCCCGCGGACGGCGGTGCCCGGCGGCGGCACCGGGTCGCCCTCGACCGGGACCAGGTACAGCTCGTCGCCCTTGCGCGTGCCGGCGATCCGGGTGCGGACGCCGCCCCACAGCAGCACGCCCTCGTCCGGCGGCTGCCCGCCGCCGCCCGGGTAGAAGGCCGAGCGGTCGAGGACGATGCCCTGCTCGGGGTCGGCCGCGACGACGGTCGCGTCCCACTCCCGCACGGTGGCGTCGGCGAGGTCGAGGCGGTGGGTGTGCCCGTGCCGGTCAGCGCTCACGGGCGCCCATCCTGCCGAACGCGCCCGGGCTCAGGCCGCCGTCTCGTCCTCCGCCGGGCGGACGCGGTCGGCCCGGTCCAGGAACGCCTCGACGAGCCGGGCGCAGGCCGCGGCGGCCTCCGGCTCCCGCTCGGCGATCTCGCGGCGCAGCCCGGGCACCAGCGCGGCGGCCTCCGGCGGCGGCGGGCCGGTGAGCTCCCAGGTCTCCTCCCAGGCCGAGAACGCGCCGGGGTCGATCTCCGGGTGGAACTGCACGCCGAGGTGCGGGCCGGCGGTGAACGCCTGCACCGCACGGTCGGTCCGCGCGACCTCCACCGCGCCGGGCGGCACGGTGAACCGGTCGCCGTGGTACTCGAACCAGGGGCCGGCCGGCACGAGCGCGGGGTCGGCGGTCTCGACCTCGAGGAACCCGTGTTCGCCCGCCGGCGCCTGGGTGACCACCCCGCCGAGCACCCGCGACAGCGCCTGCCCGCCGAAGCAGACGCCGAGCACCGGCGTCCCGGCGTCGACGGCGCGCCGCAGGTAGGCGAGCTCCGCGGCCAGCCACGGCACCGTGTCGTCGTAGGCGGCCGCGCCCGAGCCCATCACCACCAGCGTCCGCAGCGCGGCGGGGTCGGGCAGCTCGGTGAGCAGCGGCGAGTCGCCGACCGTCGTCCCGACGACGACCGTCAGCCCCTGCGCCTCCAGCGCCGGCCGCAGGGTGCCGACCAGCCGGTGCCCGCGGGAGGCGTCGGCGTCGTGGACGAGGACGAGCGCGGTCTGCATGCGCCCAGTATCCGCGGGCTCACCGACGGTCCGGGACGTCCCGCGCCGGGGTGCCCCCCTTCCCGGCGGGCCGCCGCCGGAGCAGGCTGACGCCCGCGGCGGTGCCGCCCGGGCAGCGCCGCCCCAGAGAGGAGCGGCCATGTACGCACGCTCGACCTCCGTCGCGGGCACACCCGAGAGGCTCGACGACGGGATCGCGTTCGTCTGCGACGAGGTCATGCCCGCGCTGGCCGACATGCGCGGCTTCGTGGGCCTGTCGATGCTCACCGACCGCGCCAGCGGCCGGGCCGTCGTCACCTCGTCCTGGCGCGACGTCGAGTCGATGCGGGCCAGCGCCGACCGGGTGCGCGCGCTCCGGGACCAGGCCGCGGAGGTCTTCGGCGGGGACGTCACGGTCCAGGAGTGGGAGGTCGCGGTCATGCACCGCCGCTCGGAGGCGCCGTCGGGCGCGTGCACGCGGGTGACCTGGTGGCGCGCCGACCCCGCCGGGCTGGACCGGGTGCTGGACGCCTACCGCAGCGTCATGGTGCCGCGGATGGAGGACTACCCCGGCTTCTGCAGCGTGAGCCTCATGGTCGACCGGGAGAGCGGCCGAGCCGCGTCCGCGGTGACCTTCGAGGACCGCGATGACATGGACGCCGGCCGCGCCCACGCCCGCGCCTCCCGGGACGACTTCGCCCGGGCGATGAAGCTCGAGATCACCGACGCCGAGGAGTTCGACCTCGTCCTCGCCCACCTGAGGGTGCCCGAGACGGTGTGAGGGCCCTGCCCGCCTCCCACACGGGAGGCGGGCAGGCGGCTCACACGACGGCGGTGAAGGCCGGCCAGACGTCCTGCGGGCCGGCGGCGACCAGGCCCGCGCCGAGGAAACGCGACCAGGTCAGCTCGCTGCCGGCCTCGTCGCGCCAGGACCAGCAGCGCCGGGTGAGGTGGTGCAGCCGGTGCTCCTGGGTGAAGCCGATCGCGCCGTGCACCTGGTGGGCGAGCTTGGCCACCCGCTCGACGGCCTCCCCCGCGCGCACCTTCGCGGCGGCCGCGGCCAGCCCGACCGTCGCCTCCCCGCGGCCCAGCGCCTGGACGACCGCGTCGACCAGCGCGGCGGTCGACGTGACCTCCCCGGCCATCTGCGCCAGCTCCACCTGGATCGCCTGGAACTTGCCCAGCGGCCGGCCGAACTGCTGCCGCTCGCCGGCGTACTGCACCGTCCACGCCAGCACCTGCTCCAGTGCGGCCGAGATCTGCACCGCGCGGGCCAGCGCGTAGCGGGCCCGGACCTCCGCCGCCTGCGCCGGGGTCAGCAGCGCACCGCGCGCGCCGACGCCGTCGAGCACCAGCGACCCGCGCGGCTCCCCCGCCAGGTTCACCGCCCGCGACGCCGTCAGCCCCGCCGCGTCCACGACGGCCAGCACCGCGCCCTCGATCCCGGCCGGGGCGGTGGCCAGCACCGCGACGTGCCGGGCCACGCCGGCCCACGCGACGTCGGTGGCGGTGCCGGAGAGGGTGAACCGGCCGGGGCCGTCGCCGTCGTCGGAGGGCTCGGCGGTGACCGTCCCGTCGACGGCGACCGTCAGCGGCTCCTCGGGCGAGGGGAGGTCGAGGTCGGCGGCCACCAGCGCGGGCCCGGCCACCAGCAGCTGCTCGGCCACCGGCACCGCGCCGGCACCGGCCGCCAGCGTGCGCACGACCGCCACGGCGTCGGCGAGCTCGCCGCCGGAGCCGCCGGCCTCCTCGGGCAGCCCGACGCCGGTGAGCCCGGCCTCGGCCAGCGTGCTCCACAGGCCCTCGTCCCACGGCCGCTCGGCGGTCAGGACGAACGGCTCGTGCCCGGTGAGGATGTCCCGGACGGTCTCGACCACCAGGTCCTGGTCGGATGCCATCAGCGCAGCCCCAGCCCTCGCGCCACGATCCCCTTGAGGATCTCGTTGGTGCCGCCGCGCAGCGTGTAGCCCGGCGCGTGCAGCTGTGCCTCGGCCAGCGCCCGGCCCAGCGGGTCGGGACTGTCCAGCGACGCCGGGACGTCGACCACCCGGCGCACCTCGTCGACGACGTCCTGCTCGAACGTCGTCCCCATGTCCTTGACCAGCGCGGCCGGGATGTCGGGCAGCTCCCCGCGGTCGAGCGCGGCGGCGATCCGCAGCGACAGCTGGCGCAGCGCCAGCGCCCGCGAGGACAGCCGGCCCAGCACCGCCAGCTGCGCGGGGTCGCCGGAGGCGGCGGCGCGGCGGCCGAACTCGGCCAGCAGCGGCCAGGTGGAGAGGAACCGCTCGGGGCCGGACCGCTCGAAGGCCAGCTCCGCGGTCACCTGGTGCCAGCCGGCGCCCTCGGTGCCCAGCAGCATGTCGCCGGGGACGACGACGTCCTGGAACACCACCTCGTTGAAGTGGTGGCCGCCGTCGAGGATGCGGATCGGGTTGACCGTGATGCCGGGCAGCGACAGGTCGACCAGCAGCTGCGTCAGCCCCTGGTGCTTGCCGCGCGGGCCCTCGCCGGGCGGGCCGGTGCGCACCAGCACGATCCCGTAGTGGGAGTGGTGCGCGTTCGACGTCCAGATCTTCGCGCCGTTGACCACCCAGTCGCCGTCGGCGTTGCGGGTCGCGCGGGTGCGGATCGAGGCGAGGTCGGAGCCGCTGTCGGGCTCGCTCATGCCGATGACGAAGTAGCACTCCCCCGCGGCGATGCGCGGCAGGATCTCCTTGCGCTGCGCCTCGGTGCCGTAGCGCAGCAGGTTCGGCCCGGACTGCCGGTCGGCGATCCAGTGCGCGGCCACCGGCGCGCCGGCGGCGAGCAGCTCCTCGGTGACGGCGTACCGCTCCTGCGCGGTGCGCTCGTGGCCGCCGTACTCCCTGGGCCAGGTCATGCCCAGCCAGCCGCGGGCGCCGAGCTTGCGCGAGAACTCCGGGTCCACGCCGGACAGCCAGGTGTCGACGTGCGTGGTGAAGGTCCCCGCGGCGAGCTCCTGCGCGAGGAACTCCCGGACCTCCAGGCGGACCCGCTCGGCCGCCTCGGACGGTGGCGCGGGCGCCAGGGTCAACTGGTTGCTGCTCATGACGGACACGTCCCCACGTCGGCGTGGCAGTTGTTCGCGTCGGTTCTACCGCGCGCAGCGGTGGAACACCCGCGCCGGGGTGTGTCGGACCCCCTCCGGCCGCCGGGCGGGGACGCCGTCAGCCGCGGTCGTCGCCGCCGGGGAACGCGTCCCGGGCGAGCTGGCGCAGCCCGCCGGCCACGTCGCCGGCGACCGTCGTCAGCCGGTCGACGGCGCCGGAGACCAGCCGGCGCACCGCGACGGGGTCCAGCCCCAGCACGGAGCCGAGCCCCGCCGCGACGTCGACCCCCGGGAAGCCGGGGGCCGGCTCGGGCGGCTCCGCCGGCCCCGGCGTCCAGCGCATCGCGTCACCGGAGACCGAGACGTCCCCGGTCGCGCCCTCGAGCACGTCGGTCAGCTCACTGCGCGTCTGCTCCACGGCCGCCTCCTCGCGCAAGGCCCCGCCGGTGGGGCGGTGGCTGCGATGGTCCGCCTCCTCACCCCCGCCCGCCAGACCCTCCACCCGCAGCCGCGTGAGCACGAGCAGGGCGACGTCGTCGGCGCGGCGGGGCCCGGCCAGGGCGTCGAGCAGCCGGTCGCAGAGGGCGTCCGGGTCCGTGTCACCGGGGGCCGCGGCGGCGACGGCGCGCAGCCGGTCCAGCCCCGCGTCGATGTCGGCGGTGCGGCTCTCCACCAGGCCGTCGGTGAACAGGACGAGCGTGGCGCCGGGCCGCAGCCGGCCCCGCCACTCCGGAGCGGGACCCGGCGGGGCGCCGAGCAACCGGCCCGGGCGGACGTCGAGCAGCCCGGCCCGCCCGTCCTCGACCAGCAGCGGCGGCAGGTGGCCGGCCGAGGCGATCCGCAGCCCGCCGGTGGGCGGGTGCAGCCGGGCGAACAGCGCGGTGGCCATCCGCGGCAGGCCCAGCAGCGGCCAGCTGCCGTGCAGCCGGTCGACCAGCGCCGCCGGCCCCGGCCGGTCCACCAGCAGCGCGCGGTGCACGCTGCGCAGCTGGCCCATCGTCGCCGCGGCCGTCACGTCGTGACCGACGACGTCGCCGACCGCCAGCGCCACCTCGCCGCCGGGCAGCGGCACGACGTCGTGGAAGTCGCCGCCGACGTCGGCACCGCGGCTGGCCGGCAGGTAGCGGACGGCGACGGCGTACCCCGGCACCTCCGGCGGCGCGGGCGGCAGCAGGCTGGCCTGCAGCGTGTGCGAGGTCCGCTCCTCCAGCTCGTGCCGCTGGGCCACGTCCATGCCCTGCGACATCTGCAGCGCGAGCTGCTCGGCGGTCTCGACGTCGGCCTCGCTGAACGGGCCGCGGCGCACGTCGGCGCCGAGCGAGATCACCCCGAGCGGCCGGTTCTCCGCGACCAGCGGCACGCAGACGAGGTCGGCCAGCTCCAGCGCCCGGGTGACCTCCCGGTGCCGCGGGCTCGTGGTGGCCCGGGCGAGCTCGGCGTCGGCCCCGCCGCGCAGCCAGACCGTGCGGTGCTGGGTCATCGCCCGCACGCTCGGGTGGGAGCCGTCGCGGCGGGGCAGGTGGACGTCGCGCAGCTCCTCGACCAGGGGGCGGCGGGCCGGGTCGGCGTGCGCGACCACCGGCTCGACCAGCCCGTGCTCGGTCAGCACGTCGACGACGCAGACGTCGGCCAGCCGGCGGACCGTCAGCTCGGCGAGCTCCGCGATCGTCTCGGTGACCCCGTGCCCGGCGGCCATGAGCCGGGCGGCCTCGAGCAGGAACGTCGACCGGGCCGCCTGCCGCACGGTCTCCTCGTGCAGCCGGACCCGCTCGAGCGCCTGCCCGGCCTGCCGGCCGAGGGTGGCCAGCAGGTCGGCGTCGGCCGGCGCCAGGGAGCCGCGCGCGCCGGGCTCCGTCAGGCTGATCAGCTCGCTGTCGTCGGTCACACCGAGGACCAGCACCAGCGCGCCGAGGTGCCGGTCGTCGGCGGCCGACACCGGCACGACGACGACCGCCTCCTGCCCGGCCTCGACCATCGCCTCCGCCAGTCCCGGCCACCGGTCGCGCAGCGCCGGCCCGACCGGCACCGACCGCACCCCGCCGGTGCGGACCAGCTCCGCGCCGTCCCGCGCCGCGGCGGCCAGCTCGCCGAGCAGGGGCGGCGCCACGTGGTCGCTGGCGGCCAGGGCGACCGGCAGCGGCGCACCCTCCGGCCCGGGGACGGCCAGCCACAGCGCGGCGCCGCCGGCCTCCACCGCCGCCCGCGCCCGGCGGACGACGACCTCGGCGACCTGCTCGGCCGACGCCGCCGCGGCCAGCTCGGAGACGACCTGGTGCAGCGTCCGCGCCCGCGCCTCCGACTCGGCCGCCGCCCGCTGCGCGGTGAGCAGCGCCCGCTCGTAGCGGCGCCGCGACGTCGCCTCGAACACCGTGGCGCGCACCAGCAGCGGCTGCCCGTCCTCGTCGCGGACCTCGACCGCGTTGAGCAGGCACGGCAGCACCGACCCGTCCGCGCGGACGACGTCGAGCGCCACCTCGCGGACCGCCCCCTGCAGCCGCAGCAGCGGCGCGAGGTGGGTCTCGTAGAACACCCGGCCACCGGCGTTGAGCAGGTCCGGCAGCCGCCGGCCGCGGACGTCGCCGGGCTCCCGGCCGGTCCAGGTGCAGAAGGTGCGGTTGACCTTGACCACCCGCCCGTCCGGGACCATCGACAGGTAGCCGCAGGGGGCGTTCTCGTAGAGGTCGGCGGGGTCCTCCTCCAGCAGCCGCGCGAGACCCTCCGGCTGCTGCTGCTCGAGCCGGTCCGGGGGCGGTGCGGGGTCGGTCACGGGCCGGCCGGGCCCCCGAGGAAGGCGCGGATCGCCGCGGTCGTCTCCTCGGGCGCGGACAGGTGCGGGCAGTGCCCGGTGGCGGCCAGCCGCGTGAAGACGCTGCCGGGCACCTGCGCGTGCACGAACCGGCCGACGGGCTCGGGGGCGATGGCGTCGTCGGAGCACTGCAGCACCAGGGTCGGGACCCGGAGCGCGGGGAGGTCGGCGCGGTTGTCGGAGAGGAACGTGACGCGGGCGAAGTCGCGGGCGATGCGGGGGTCGGTGCGGCAGAAGCTCGCGGCCAGCTCCGCGGCCACGTCGGGGTGGTCCGGTCCGGCGACCACCGCGGCCAGTCCCGCCGCCCACTGCGCCGGGTTGCTGTCGAGCGACTCCAGCAGCGCGACGACGTCGGCCCGGCTGAAGCCGCCGGTGTAGTCCTCGTCGTCGACGTAGCGCGGACTCGGGCCGATCATCACCAGCGCCCCGAACCGGCCGGGGTCGGCCCGCACGGCCAGCACGCCGATCATCGCGCTCACCGAGTGGCCGACGAGGACCACGTCGGTCAGGTCCAGCTCCCGGACGACGTCGAGGAGGTCCTCGGCGTAGCCGCGCAGGGAGCCGTGGCGGACGGGGTCGTAGGCGGAGACGTCGGACCCGCCGGCGCCGACGTGGTCGAAGGTGACCACCCGGTGGTCGACGGCGAACTCGGGCACCAGGGCCCGCCACATCGTCTGGTCGCAGCCGTACCCGTGCGCGAGCACCATCGGCCGGGCCCCTTCCGGCCCGCTCACGCGCACGCAGTTCCGGGTGACCACCGTCACCCCGGGGACGGTAACGGACGCGGGCGTCCCTGTCCCCGCCCGGTCGCGCACGGACCCCTGTCCCCTGGCCCGGCGGGCTCCTACCCTGCCCCCGTCCCGGACGAGACCGGTCCGGTCCCTCCCCCCGTGAGCTGCACCGGAGGTGCCCCGTGACCGCCGTCCCGACCTCCCTGCGTCCCCCCGCACCCGCCGCGGAGGTGCCCGCCGCGACCCGGGCCGGCGACTCCCAGCGCGTCCTGCACCGGCTGGTCCGCCGGGAGCTGCGGACCCTGGCCGAGCTGGCGACCTGGGCGCCGCCCGGCGACGCCGCGCGCACCGCGGCCCTGACCCGGCACGCCGACCTCGTCGGGCGGGTGCTGCTGGGTCACCACGCCGTGGAGCGCGAGCTGCTGTGGCCGGCCCTGGAGCGCGCGGTGCCGGCCGGCGCCGCGGGGCCCGCGCGGGCGCGGGTCGCCGCGTGGACCACCCGCTGCGCAGCCGTCGACAACCGCCTGCGCGACCTGTCCACCGCCGCCCGGCAGTGGGCGGTCGCCGGCACGCCGCCGGCCCGCGACGCCTTCGCGCTGGCCTGCCTGGACCTCGCGGCCGTCGTGGACGCGCAGACCGCGGCCGAGGAGCGGGAGCTGCTGCCGCTGCTGGAGGCGCACCTGCCGGCGCGGGAGTGGACGGCGATCGTGCACGCCGCGCGGCCGGCGCTGTCGGCGCGCGAGCGGCTGACGGTGCTGGGGCTGGCCCTCGAGGACGCCGCACCGGCGGAGCAGGCGCGGCTGATGGCGGGGCTGGGCCGGGGGACCCGGCTGGTCTGGCGGCTGGCCGGGCGGGCGCGCTACCGCGCGGCGGTGGTCCGGCTGCGGGGTGCCCCGCCCTCGCACTGAGGGCGGGCCGAGGGAGCGGGCGCGACGACGAGCCCGCTCCCGCAGGGGTCAGAAGCGCGACGTGCCGCAGTCCCGGCAGCGCTTCTTGGCCGTGGTGGTCTCGCCGTGGCAGTTCGGGCAGGTCCAGGACGCCCGCTCGGTGGGGCGCTCGGTCGTGGTCGTGGACATGGTGTTCTCCCCTGTCGTCCGGGAGCCTCCGACGGTAGGCAGCCGGGATGTCGGGGAGGTGTCCTGCGGGTTGCGGGACGGCACGGTCTCCCCCGGCTCCCCACCGATCACGCCACGAGCCACTGGCAGCGCACTGGGACGCGGGTGCAAGCCGGGCCTCCAGTCGGTGCCCAGTCCCGTACAGGAGGCGCGCGGGAGCGTCCTCGCAGCGAGCCGGACAGCGGCTCGACCACCGAGGAGGCACTGCCATGACCCGCACCGCCCTGACCCGCACCGCCCTGACCCGGACCCTGCTGCGCACCGCCGTCCCCGCGACCGCGTTCGCCGCCGTGCTCGCCACCGCCGGCACCGCGTCGGCCGGCTCGGTCGCCTACAACGCCTACGACACCGACGCCAACGGCTACGTCGACCTGTACGCCTTCGACGACAGCGGCGACCTCTACGAGGACACCTGGGCGGTCGACTGGGACGAGAACGGCTACGTCGAGCAGGTCGCCGTCGACACCGACCTCGACGGCTGGGCCGACACCTTCGCCTTCGACGGCGACGAGGACGGCTACGTCGAGGAGGTCGGCGTCGACACCACCGGCAACGGCCTGCCCGACGTGTGGGGCGCCGACTCCGACCTCGACGGCTACCTGGACGCCGCCGCCTACGACGTCGACGACGACGGGTACGCCGACTGGTCCGAGCCGATGGCCCCGACCTCCTACGCCTACGCGTCGGTGACCTACGTCTTCGCCGAGGCCGACGGCTGGATCTACTGGGAGGTGTCGGTCGAGTACGGCTACGGCCTGACCTCCGACTCCGACGACAGCGGGATCGAGCCGGCGGACGGCGGCACGTTCACCGCCGCCCAGGACACCTCTGCCGGGGACACCGCCACCGGGGACACCGCGCACGAGTGGACCGGCGACACGGTCACCACCGCGCTGCGCGAGCTGGCCGGCCTGTTCTGACCGCACGCATCCGGAGTCCGGCCGGCCGGGGCCACGGGGGCCCGGCCGGCCGCGCCCGTGGTGGATCCCTCCCGCCGACACGCGGCGCAGAGGTGACAGCGGGGGGTGGACAGGCGCAGGATGGTCGATTGCCGCGCGCGTCAGGAATGGCGCCGGAATGGCACCGAAGAGAGATTGCCGACCATTCTAGCAGAGGGAAGTGCATTGCCGGCGAGCCCGTCCGACGTCGTCCCCGACCCCGACCTCGACGCCGCAGAACTCGACACCGCAGGCCTCGACACCGCTGGCCTCGACACCGAGGTGGCCCTCGAGCAGGAGTACGTCACCGACCTGTACCGCCGGCTGGACGCGGCCCGCGAGCTGGCCAGCACCCGCTGGCGGCAGGCGATCACCTGGCCGGCCGTCGACCCGCAGGCGCTGCAGGAGCGCGACGCCACCGTCCGCTTCCACGGCGAGCGGGTGGTCGCGCTCGACGCCGCCGAGGCCGGGCTGGTCGTCGGCCGCATCGACCGCGCCGACGACGGCGGCGCCCTCTACGTCGGCCGGATCGGCCTGCCCGGCGACGACCCCGCGCAGGACCCGGCGCTGGTCGACTGGCGGGCCCCCGCGGCCCGGCCGTTCTACGTCGCGACGCCGGTGCAGCCGCTGGGCATCGTGCGCCGCCGGCACATCCGCACCCGCGGGCGCACCGTCGTCCGCCTCGACGACGAGGTGCTCACCGACGGCGTCATGGGCTCCGGCCTGACCGGCGAGACCGCGCTGCTGGCCGCGCTCGACGCCTCGCGCACCGGGCGGATGACCGACATCGTCCGCACCATCCAGGCCGAGCAGGACCGGGTGATCCGCAGCGACGCCGCGGGCGTGCTCGTCGTCCAGGGCGGGCCGGGCACCGGCAAGACCGCCGTCGCGCTGCACCGGGCGGCCTACCTGCTCTACACGCACCGCGAGCGGCTGGCCCGCCGCGGCCTGCTCGTCGTCGGCCCGACGCCGACCTTCCTGCGCTACATCGCCGATGTGCTGCCCTCCCTCGGCGAGACCGGCGTGCTGCTGGCCGGGCTCGGGCAGCTGCGCCCGGGCCTGGATGCCCGGGGCGAGGAGCCGCCGGAGAGCGCGGCGGTCAAGGGCCGGCTGGAGATGGTCGACGTGCTGCGCGCCGCCATCGCCGACCGGCAGGTGGTGCCCGCCGCGCCGCGGGAGGTCGAGGTGGACGGGTTCGCGTTGCGGCTGCGGCCGATCGACGTCACCCGCGCGCAGAACGCGGCGCGCCGCGCGGACCCGCTGCACAACCTGGCCCGGCCGGTGTTCGTCCGCCGCGTCGTCGACACGCTGACCAAGCGCTACGCCGACCGGCTCGGCCGGGACGTGGACGGCGGCGCGGGTCTGCTCGACCGGGAGGACGTCGCCGCGCTGCGCCGCGAGGTGAGCGAGGACCCGGGCGTGCGGTCGCTGCTGGCGGAGCTGTGGCCGGTGCTGACCCCCGAGCGGCTGCTCACCGACCTGTTCGCCGACCCGGCGCGGATCGCCGCGGCCACCCCCGGCTGGTCCGACGCCGACCGCGCGCTGCTGCACCGCCCGCGCGGCAGCGCCGCGTCACCGGTGCAGTGGACCCCGGCCGACGTCCCGCTGCTGGAGGAGGCCGAGGAGCTGCTCGGCTTCGACGACAGCGCGCAGCGCGCCCGCGCCGACCGGGACCGCCGCCGCGCGCTGCAGCGGGCCCAGGAGACCCTCGACGTGCTGCACGGCTCCCGGTCGGTGGACCTGGAGGACGAGCACCTGGAGGCCGAGGTGCTCAGTGCCGGCGACCTGCTCTCGGCCGAGGACCTCGCCGACCGGCAGCGCGAGCTGGACCTGCGCACCACCGCCGAGCGGGCGGCCGCCGACCGCACGTGGACCTTCGGGCACGTCGTCGTGGACGAGGCGCAGGAGCTCTCGCCGATGGCGTGGCGGCTGCTGGTGCGCCGCTGCCCGACCCGGTCGATGACCGTCGTCGGCGACGTCGCGCAGACCGGCAGCCTCGGCGGCGCGCAGCGGTGGGACGCCGTCCTGCGCCCGCACGTCGGCGACGCGTTCCGGCTGGAGGAGCTGACCGTCAACTACCGCACCCCGGCCGAGGTGATGGCGGTGGCCGCCGACGTGCTGGCCGCGACGGGCACCGGGCTGCGGCCGCCGCGGTCGGTGCGCACCGGCGGCACGCCGCCGGTCGCGGAGGTCACCGGGGAGTCCGCGCTGGCCGGGCGGGTCGCCGCGGTGGCCGCGGACCTCACCGGCCGGGAGGGGACGACGGCGGTGCTCGTGCCGCCGAGCCGGGTCGCCGGCGTCGTCGCGGCGCTCGCGGCGCTGCGGCCGGACGTGCAGTCCGGGCCGGGCGCGGACTCCTCGCTGGGGCCGGTGGTGCTCACCCCGGGCGAGGCCAAGGGCCTGGAGTTCGACTCGGTGGTGGTCGCCGACCCGCAGGGCGTGCTGGACGAGGGCGTGCGCGGGCTCAACGACCTCTACGTCGCGCTCACCCGCGCCACCCAGCGGCTGACCGTGCTCTCCCCCGGCCCGCTGCCCGCGGTGCTCGGCCGGCTGGCGGCCGAGGCGGCCTAGCGGGGTCCAACCGCGGGCGCAGTGCGGTGCAAGCGCGGTCCGGAGGGTGGACGGTGTGTCCCGCTCCCGCCTGCTGACCGTGTCCGCCCTGCTCCCCGCCGCGCTGCTCGCGACGACCGCATGCTCCCCGGGCCCGGCGGCCGAGCCCTGGTCCGCCACGCCGGCGGCCGAGGTCGCGCGCACCACCGTGTCCGCGCCCGGCACCGTCCCGGCCGGCGACCGCACCGACGCCCGCGGGGTCTCCGCCGGCCCGGACGGCACCACGCTCGTCGTGCTGGCCGGTGACGACACCGCGGACGGCACCGCGGACGGCACCGCGGACGGCACCGCGGACGGCACCGCGCCGGGCGCCGCGCTGGCCGTCGTCGGCCCGGACGGCACGACGGTCCAGGCGACGGCGGAGCTGGCGCCCGGCTCCCGCCCGGACACCGCGTTCGGCTCCGGGGGTGCGGCCGTGGTGGCCGGGCCGGTGTGGCCGGGCGCGGGACCGGTCGGCTACGCGCTGCAGGTCGTCGACCCGGCGACCGGGACGGTCACCGCCACCCTCCCGGTCGCCGTCCCCGGGGACGCGCTGCTCACCGGCTCGGCCGCGGCCCTGGGCCCCGACGGCGTCCTGTACGTGGCCGTGTCCCGCAGCGCCGGTCCCCCGCTGCTGCTCGCCGTGGACCCGGCCACCGGCGCGGTCCGGGCCTCGGCGGACGTCGACCTCGCCGTCGACGGGGTCGAGCCCACCTCCGCGGAGGTCGGGGCGGTGGCGGTGTCCCCCGACGGCTCCCGCGTGGTCCTGGCCGCGACGACCCCGGGACCCGACACGGGAGCGCCGGCCCGCAGCCTGCTGCTGCCCCTGACGCCGGACCTCCTGCCGCGGAGCGCGCCGGTCGACCTCACGCCCGGCTTCGTCCGCACCGGGGTCCAGGACCTGGTCGTGGTCGGAGACGGCACCGTGTACGCGGTGGTCCGCGGCGCCGACGCCGACGGCGCCGACCGCGAGCACGTGGTGACCGTCGGCGTGGGCGCGACCGAGCCCACGGTGCTCACCGCCGACGGCGCCTTCCGCGGCACGCCGGTCACCGACGCCGAGTTCGACGGGACGGCGCTGTGGCTGACGCTGCAGCAGGAGTCGGCCGCGGCGTCGGTGGTCGTCGTCGACGTCCGGACGGGAGCGGTGGGGGCGCCGCTCGGCCTGTGCGACGAGCTGGCCGGGTACCTGCACGCCGGGGACGACGGCCGCATCGCGGTGACCGCCCGCTGCGACGGCGAGGCCGTGCTCTGGTGGCTCGACCCCCGGTGACCCCTCCTCCGCGGACGCTCGTGCTCTGCCCCCACATACGGGGCAGAGCACGAGCGCGTGGAGGGACACCCGTCGGCCCTCTCTTCGTGCTCTGCCCCCACGGGCGGGGCAGAGCACGAGCGTGCGCGGAGGGACCCGGTCAGCGCGGCTGCATGACCACGCGGCTGGCCGGCAGGGCGGGAATGCGGTGCAGCGGGATGGTCAGGTCCTGGCCGGGGGCGAAGTCCGCCCGCAGCCGGGCCAGCCGGGGCGCCAGCGCGGCGAGCAGCGCGACCGTGATCTGCTCGCCGGGGCAGCGGTGGTTGGTCCGCGGGTCGCCGCCGCCCTGCGGCACCAGGTCGAACTCGCCGATCCCCCGGTCGAGGAACCGCTCGGGGCGGAAGGCGTAGGGCTCCTCCCACAGGTCCGGGTCGTGGTTCTGCCCGTACAGGTCCAGCAGCACCATCGCGTTCTTGGGGATCGTCTGCCCGGCGAACTCCAGCCGCTGCGGCGCCCGGCCGCCGATGAACGGCGCGAAGGGGTAGAAGCGCCGCACCTCGTGGGCCCACGCCTCGGCGAAGGGGGCGTCGGCGGCGGCCAGCTTGCCGCGGTAGTCGGGCCAGGTGGCGAGCGCGTGCCCGGAGAAGGCCAGGAACCAGGCGACGGCGGTGGTCGGGCGGATGACGTTGAGCAGCTCGACGGCGGCCACCCGCGGGTCGAGCAGCCCGCCGTCGGCGTCCCGGTGCGCGGCCACGACCTGCAGCACCGACCCCGCCGGCACGACCAGCTCGCCGGACCGGACCCGCTGGACGATCCCGGCGAGCCACTCCTCCCGCCGGCCGCGGGCCCGCCGCGCGCGCCAGTGCCGCGGCCCGCCGGTGGCGAAGCCGTCGACCATCGCCAGCAGGTCGCGGGCCAGCGCGGGCACCTCGTCGTCGGCGACCGTGATCCCGGCCCAGCGGGTGACCGCGCCGGCGATCACCCGCGCCGACTCGTCGAACAGCACGAACTCCGGGCGGCCGGACCACTCGCGGGCGGCGCCGTCCCAGGCGGCGCCGGCCCGCTCGGCGAGCGCGTCGATCGCGGCGGGGTCCATGAGCACCCGGACGAACATCGCCTTGCGGACCCGGTGCGCCTCGCCGTCCAGGGTGTGCACCGCGCCCTTGCCGAACAGCGTGCCCTGCACCGGCTCGGGGATGGCGTGCGCGCGGTGCACGTGGTCCTCGTCGTAGAGGAACCGCGCCGCCTCGGGACCCTCGATGCCGACCGCGGGCAGGCCGCCCAGCCGCGTCCCGACGGCGTGCCGGCCGCGGGCGCGGCGCAGGTCGGGCAGCCAGGCGTAGCCCTTGGTGAGCAGGGCGAGGGAGTTCTCCAGGCGCATGGGTCCCGCGGTTCCCCGTACGCGGGCGGGTCAACCCCGGCCGGGTGGGGCCGACCTCAGCCCGGGCGCTGCTGCTGCAGCCGGTCGTCGCGGGCGTCGGTGGCCTCGTCGACGGGGCGGTCGTCGGCGGGCCGGTCGTCGCCGGACCCGTCGCGCGCACCGGCCGACCGCCCGGCGCCCAGGCGGCGCAGCAGCGCGGCCACCTCCCCCGCCGCCGACGGTGTCGACGCCCCCTCCGGCAGGCGCTCGGCGACCGGCTGCAGCGCCTCGGCCAGCACCCGCTCCTCGTCCGAGAGCATCCCGCGGTAGGCCGGGTCGAGCAGGTAGCCGGTGGGCGGCGTGGACAGGCAGCCGAGCAGGTCCAGCAGCACCTCGAGCCGGCGCGCGGCCTCGGCCGGCGGGGCGTCCGGCCCGCCCATCGCCACGGTCTCGACGTCCTGCTCCCACAGCCGGCTGCGGGCGGCGTCCTCGCGCAGCGCGAGCACCGTGCCGGAGCGGCGGCGCGGCTCGCGCCCGGGCACCTGCACCGCGCTGCGCACCTGGTGGGCGATGCGGATCAGGTCGTCGTCGAGCATCGAGGTGCCCACGAACAGCACGTGCCGGGTGAGCAGCAGCGAGTGCAGGACGCCGGAGAGCGCGGCGCGGGAGTCGCCGAGCTGCAGGTACTCCTCGCGGGTCAGCACGACGCCGGCCGGGTGCGCGGCGTCGCCGTGCAGCTTGAGCAGCCACGGCCGGCCGGGCCGGGGCTCGTCGTAGGGCAGCACCGACAGCTCCCGGCCCATGTCGGCGGCGGCGAGCTCGACCAGCGGGTCGTAGTTGGTGGTCACGAACTCCTGCACCGGCAGGTCGGCGATCAGCGCGTGCGCCAGCGCGTACGGCCCGGGGCCGAAGCGCTCCTGCACGAACCGCTCGAGCTCGTCGCGGCCGAGCTCCCGGGCCAGCAGCGCCGCGGCGTCCTGGGGAGGCAGCCGGGACAGCCCCTCGCGCAGGTCGTCGTCGAGGCCGGAGCGGGCGGCCAGCTCCCCGAGCAGCTCCTCCCACGTCGGCAGGCCGGCGGCGGCGCTGACCCCGGCGCCGATGAACAGCGCCAGCTGGCCGCGGCGGGCGCGCTCCCCCAGCTGCTCGGCCAGCGCCCTCAGCGGCTCGGGCAGGTCCCAGCCACCGTCGTCGCCGCGGCGCACCCGCTGGGCGGCGGCGAGGTCGCTGGGCCCGCGCAGCACCAGCGCGACGTCGAAGCCGTGCTCGTCCGCGGCCTCGCGCAGCACCGGCAGCAGCTGCTGCAGCAGGTCGCCGCGCCGCCCGGCCGCCCCGCCCCAGCCGGTGCCCAGCGCCGGCAGCCCGACCAGCCGCCGCGCCCGGCCGTGCACCGGCTCGGTCACCTCGCGGCGGGCGACGGCGGCCAGCGCCTCGCGGGCGCCGTCGAGCAGCCAGCCCAGCCCGCGGCCGCGGTCGTCGACGGTGTCGAGCAGCCAGGCCCGCCGCGGCCCGCTGCCGGGGACCTCGAGCACCCGCTCGTCGCCGTGCCACGCCAGGTCGACGCACACGCCGTCGGCGTCCTCGTCGGTGACCAGGTCGTCGGGCAGCAGCGCCCGCCAGCTGGCGGCGACGCGCAGCGTCCGGCCGGTGGGCACCAGGACGTCGTCGCAGGACAGGCGGGTCAGGTCGGCGCCGACGACGAAGACGTGTGCACTCACGCCCGGTCCCCTACCCACGGCACCGCCGCGACGGAACGGCAGCGGGTGGGAACTCGCGACCGGAGCGGCCGCGTCAGCCGGCCTGCGGGACGCCGCAGCCGCCGGCCGAGCAGGCGCAGCCCGCGCACCCGGCCGGACGGGCCGGGACCGGGGCGGTGGCGACGGCGCGCAGGCCGGCCGCGGCGACCAGCAGCGGCACCGCCGCCAGGCCGGTGGCCAGGGCGGCGACCACCGTGGCGACGTCGGCGGCGCGGCCGGCGCCCTGGACGGCGAGCGTGCCGGCGAGCAGCGCGCCGACCAGCACCGTCCACACCAGCAGCGCCGCGCCGCCGCGGCGGGCGGCGCCCCCGCGGGCGAACGCCACGGCCGAGCCGGCGAGCAGCACCAGCGGGACGCCGGCGAGCAGCACCCAGCCGGTCGCGGCGGCGGAGACGACGGCGACCGCGACCGCGGCGACCCCGCCGGCGACGGCGGCCGCCCCGGCCGGGACCGACCCGGCGCGCAGCAGCCCGGCGCCGCGGGCGGCGGCGAGGACGCCCAGCCCCCCCAGCAGCAGCCGGGCGCCGAGGTCCCCGGTCACGACGGCGAGCACCGCGAGGACGACGAGCACGACACCGAGGGCGGCGCGCAGCGGCCAGGCGCGGCGGGCGACGTCCCGCTCCGTGCGGAGAGGAGCGGGACCTGTCTTCGTGCGTGCCGTCGTCGCGTTGACCACGACGCCCAGTGTCCCGCATCGGCCGCCGGACCCGGCGCGGCGGCCCGGCGCGTGCGACGCTCGGGTCCCGCGCGAGCAGGCGCACGGGCGAGGACGACGGGGGCGGCGTGACCGAGGGCGGGGTCCGGGCGCCGCAGCGCGCTGCCCGCAGCCGCCTGCTCGAGCACGTCGCCCGCGCCGGGCTGGTCGGCTACGCCCTCATCCACCTGCTGGTCGCCTGGCTGGCGCTGCAGCTGGGCTGGGGCACGCCCGGGCTGGTCACCCCCGCCGAGTCGACCGACTCCGCCGGCGCGCTCGCCCTGCTCGCCGCCACCCCGCTGGGCAACGTCCTGCTGTGGGTGCTGGCCGGCGCGCTGGCCGGCCTGTGCCTGTGGCAGGCGGTCGAGGTGCTGCGCCACCACCACCGGCTGCCGCCGCCGGGCCGCGAGCGCCGCGCGGCGCTGGTGCAGGTGGTCAAGACCGTGGGGACGGCGGCCCTCTACGGCTACCTGGCGGTGGCGGCGGTCCGGCAGGCCCTGGGCCTGGTGCAGCCGCCCGCCGAGGACCGCGAGGCCGTGCGGGGCGTGCTGTCGTGGCCGGCCGGACAGGAGCTGGTGGTGGGCGTCGCGGCGGTCGTCGTCGGCATCGGGCTCTACCACGTGCGCAAGGGCCTGCGGTCGGACTTCCTCGGGGAGATCGACCTCCGCACCGTCGCCCCGGCGCTGTGCCGGCTCACCCACCGGTTCGCCCAGCTGGGCTTCGTGCTCAAGGGCGTGGCGCTGGTCCTCGTCGGCGGCATCGTGGGCTGGGCCGCGGCGACCTTCGACCCGGCGCGCGCCACCGGTCTCGACGGGGCGCTGCGCGCCGTCGCCGGGGAGCCCTACGGCCGGTGGCTGCTGGTCGTCGTCGCCACCGGGCTGGCCTCCTTCGCCGTCTACCTGCTGGCCCGGGCCCGGCACCCGGTCGGCTGACCGGCGCGGCGGCCGTCCGCGTGCCACGCTGACGCGGCACAGGAGCGGACCGAGGAGGGCGGCCATGACCGGAACGGGGACGGCGGCGGGCAGGTCCGGCAGGAGTGACGCCCTCGAGAACCTGGCGCGCGTGGGGCTGGTCGCCTACGGCGTCGTCCACCTGCTGGTCGCCTGGCTGGCGCTGCAGCTGGCCTGGGGTGGCGGCGGGCAGCCGGCCGACCAGTCCGGCGCGCTCGGCACCCTCGCCGCCACGTCGGTCGGCAAGCCGCTGCTGTGGGTGCTCGCCATCGGGCTGGTCGCACTCGCGCTGTGGCAGGCCGCCGAGGTGCTGCGCTGGCGGTACGGCTGGTCGGCGTCCGGTGAGCTGCGGAAGAAGGCGGTCACGAAGTCGGTCAAGGCGCTGGCCAAGGCGGTGGTCTACGTCGTGCTGGCGGTGACCGCGTTCCGGTTCGCCGCCGGCGCCGGCCAGTCGAGCGCGGCCCAGCAGCAGCAGACCGCGGCCGGCGTGTTCGGCTGGCCCGGCGGGCGCTGGCTGGTCGGCGCGGCCGGCCTGGTGGTGATCGGCATCGGCGTCCACCACGTGCTCAAGGGCGTCAGGAAGAGCTTCGTCGACGAGATCGACCTCGCCGCCGCACCCCCGGCCGCCCGCCGCACGGTCACCCGGCTCGGCCAGGTCGGCTACCCGGCCAAGGGCGTGGCGTTCGGGGTGGTCGGCGCCCTGCTGGTCTACGCGGCGGTCACGGTCGACCCGGCCAAGGTCTCGGGCCTCGACGGCGCGATGCGCACCATCCTCGAGGCCCCGTTCGGGAAGGCGCTGCTGACCCTGGTGGCCGTGGGCATCGCCGCGTTCGGCGTCTTCTGCTTCGTCCGGGCGCGCTACCCCGAGCGGACGTGACGGGGCCGCTCTCCCGTGTGCACCGGGCGGTCGCGGCCGCCCGGGAGGTCACCGACCACCCGGTGCTGGAGGCCACCGCCCGCGTCGGGCTCGTCGCCTACGGGGTGGTGCACCTGCTCATCGGCTGGCTGACCTGGCGGGTCTCCCGCGGGGCCGGCGGCACCGACGCCGACCAGACCGGGGCGCTGGAGACGGTCGCCGGCACCCCCGGCGGGTCGGTGCTGCTGTGGGCGATCGGCCTGGGACTGCTGGCGCTGGCGCTCTGGCAGGGCGGTGAGGTGCTGCTGTGGTGGCGCGGGCTGCTCGACCCGGCGCACCGCACCCGCACCGCCGTCGTCTGCGCCAAGTGCCTGGCCAAGGCGTTCGTGTACGCCGTCCTCGGCGTCACCGCGCTGCTGTTCGCCGTCGGCGCCGACTACGAGGCCGACGAGCGGCTGCGCGAGCTGACCGGCGAGACCCTCGAGGTGCCCGGCGGCGCGGTGGCGGTGGCGGTCGCGGCCACCGGCGTCGTCGCGGTGGGGCTGTACTCGCTGTGGCGCGGGGCCACCGGCGGCTTCATGAAGGACGTCGACCTGCCCGCCGCCCCCGACCGGTGGGAGCCGGTGATCGAGGCCGTCGGGCGGGTCGGGTACGTGGCGAAGGGCGTGGCGTTCGGCGTCGTCGGGGTGCTGCTGTGGCGCGCGGCGACGACGGCCGACGTCTCCACCGCCACCGGCCTGGACGGCGCGGTGACCACGATCGGCCACACCGGCGCGGGACCGTGGCTGCTCACCGTCGTCGCGGCCGGGTTCGCGGCGTTCGGCGTCTACGCCCTGGCCCGCGCCCGCTACCCCGACCGCGACCCGTCGCAGTGACGTGCGGGAACGGCCCCCGTGCGGGGCCCTCCGCCTGCGCGTGCGAGGCGTGGGGGGCCTTCCTCAGGTGCGGGGGCCGCCGGCGACGTAGACGACCTGGCCGGAGACGAAGCCCGCGCCCTCGCTGACGAAGAACGAGACGGTGTGCGCGATGTCCTCGGGGACGCCGGCGCGGGCCACCGGGATCGCCGCGGCGCGCTCGGCCACGTACTCCTCCCAGTCGCGGCCGATCCGCTCGGCGGTCGCCCTGGTCATCTCGGTCTGGATGAAGCCCGGGGCGATCGCGTTGGCGGTGACGCCGAACTTGCCCAGCTCGATGGCGAGGGTCTTGGTGAAGCCCTGCAGCCCGGCCTTCGCGGTGGCGTAGTTGGCCTGGCCGCGGTTGCCCAGCGCCGAGGTGCTCGACAGGTTGACCACCCGGCCCCACTTCGCGTCCACCATGTGCTTCTGGCAGGCGCGGGTCATGAGGAACGAGCCGCGCAGGTGGACGTGCATGACCAGGTCCCAGTCGGCGTCGGTCATCTTGAACAGCATGTTGTCGCGGGTGACGCCCGCGTTGTTCACGAGCACGACCGGCGGGCCGAGCTCGGCGGCGATCCGGTCGACGGCGGCCTGCACCTGCTCGGCGTCGCCGACGTCGGCCCCCACCCCCAGCGCGCGCCCCCCGGCGGCCTCGATCGCCTGGACGGTGCCCGCGGTCGAGGACTCGTCGAGGTCGAGCACGGCGACGGCGAAGCCGTCGGCGGCCAGGCGGAGCGCGGTGGCCGCACCGATGCCACGGGCGGCGCCGGTCACGATGGCGACGCGGGCGGGGGACTCGCTCATGGGGAGGTTCTCCTCGGGGTCGGGGGCTGCCGGCCGATCATGCCGGGCAGCCCCGGACACGCCGGGTGGGGTGTCACCCGCCGGGGCGGGTCCTCACACCCGCTCGAGGACGGCGGCCAGGCCCTGCCCGCCGCCGATGCACATGGTCTCCAGGCCGTAGCGGGCGCCGCGGCGGTCCATCTCGCGGGTCAGCGTGGCGAGGATCCGCCCGCCGGTGGCGCCGACCGGGTGGCCCAGCGAGATGCCCGAGCCGTTGACGTTCATCCGGTCGAAGTCGGACTCGGTGAAGCCCCACTCGCGGGTCACCGCCAGCACCTGGCTGGCGAAGGCCTCGTTGAGCTCGATGAGGTCGATGTCGGAGAGCTTGAGGCCGGCGAGGTCCAGCGCCTTCGCGGTCGCGGGGACCGGGCCGATGCCCATGGTCCGCGGCGGGACGCCGGCCACCGCCCAGGACACGACGCGGGCCAGCGGGCGCAGCCCGTGCTCGGCGGCCTTCTCCGGCGAGGTGACGACGCAGACCGCGGCCCCGTCGTTCTGGCCGCTGGCGTTGCCGGCGGTGACGGTGGCCTCGGGGTCGTCCCTGCCCATGATCGGGCGGAGCCTGGCGAGGGTCTCGACGTTCGAGTCGGGGCGGATGTGCTCGTCGCGCTCGACGACGGTGTCGCCCTTCCGGCCCTTGACCGTCACCGGGACGATCTCGTCGGCGAACCGGCCCTCCTCGGTGGCGGCGGCGGCCCGCTGGTGGCTGCGGACGGAGTACTCGTCCTGCTCCTCGCGGCCGATCGAGTACTCGCGGCGCAGGTTCTCCGCGGTCTCGAGCATGCCGCCGGGCACCGGGTGGTTCACGCCGCCGGCGGTGACGCGGCCGCGGGCCAGACCGTCCTGCAGCAGGACGCCGGGGCCGGCCTTGACGCCCCAGCGCATGGCGGTCGAGTAGAACGGCGCGTTGCTCATCGACTCGGCACCGCCGGCCAGCACGACGTCGGCGGCGCCGGTCTGCACCTGCATCGCGGCGTACAGCACCGCCTGGAGGCCCGAGCCGCAGCGGCGGTCGACCTGGATGCCGCTCGCGGTCACCGGCAGGCCGGCGTCGAGCGCGGCGACGCGGCCGATGGCCGGTGCCTCCATGGTCGGGTAGCAGTGGCCGAGGACGACGTCGTCGACCGACTCCGGCGGCAGGCCGGTGCGCTCCATGAGCGCCCTGACGACGGTGGAGGCGAGGTCCTGCACGGGCACGTCCCGCAGCGACCCCCCGAAGCCCCCGACCGGGGTCCGCAGCGGCTCACAGATGACCGCGTCACGCACGGCGTCCTCCTCGACTCGGCCGGCGGGCAGGCCCCGCACCGCCGCCGAGTGTGCTCCCCGGCGAGGGGCCGCGCGCAGTCAGGTCGGGAGCGGCCCCCTCGCAGGGGCCCGCCGCGAGCGTGGGAGACGGGGGAGGAGTCCCTCCGTCAGGCGGCGCCGGCCCCGGCGCCGGGCCGGACCTGCTCGACGCCCAGCAGGTCCCAGAGGCCGGTGACCTGCAGCGCCCGGGCCACCGCCCGGGTGCCGACCAGCACCCGCAGCCGGGTGCCCTGCGCCTCGGCGGTGCGGTGCGCGACCGCCAGCGCGGACAGGCCGGCCGAGTCGAGGAAGGTCACGGCCTCGAGGTCCACGGTGACCACCCGCGGGTCCGCGGCGAGGGCGCCGTCGAGCTCACGGCGGAGCAGCGGCGCGCTGGCGCAGTCGACCTCACCGGCGCACAGGAGCCGGGTGACGCCGTCGAGGGAGACGGTCTCGACGGTCAGCAGGTCGTCGGCGGCGCCCGAGGTCGTCGGGGGGCCTGAGGAGAGTGTGGTCACGGTGCGCCTCTCGATCGAGGGCGGGCCCGTGCGGAGGACAGCGGCTCGAGAGCCACACCACGGCGCGGAGTCCGGCATTGGCGGAGCACGGCTGGATGTTGAACCGCAACCCGGACGGTAGGCGCGGGACGGATGGGGCGCAAGGTCCGCACCGAGGTGTCCACCGTGCGTCGACCGGCGTGTCGCCCGCGGCGCGCGGGGCCGTGACCAGGCACTCCTCACCCGGGACCCCGGGGACGGCCCCCGCTCACCGGACGCGGGGATACTGGACGGCGTGAACGGGCGACTGGTGCTGGCGGGCCTCATCTGGGCGGCGGTCTCGGTCGTGGCGTTCCTCGCGATCCCGGACGTGATCGTCGCCGCCGGGCTGGTCATCTTCGGGGCCGTGCTCCTCCTGGTGCTCGTCATGGCCCGGGACTGGGACACGCACTCCTCCTTCGAGGAGCGGGAGATGGTCCGCGCGCGCCGGCGCAAGGCCCGGTGGGAGCGCACCGCGGACTCCCGCGCCCGTGACCGCGAGCGGTGGGAGGCCCACCAGGCGCGCAAGGCCGCCCGCTCGGCCGGCGCCGACGACGCCCCGCAGCGGTAACCGCCTCCCGGATAAGGACTCGACGGGCCGGGCCGGGGCTCCCTACCGTCGCGGCATGCGCTCCTGAGCCGACCGCCTCGCCGCGACGTCCGCGTCCTGCCACCGGGACGCCCGCGGGTCGAGCCGCCGCTCCCCGCTCCCCTCCGCCCCTCCCCTGGCTGCCGGCCGCCCGCGGCCGGTCCGACCTCCTCCCGGAGGCACCCGTGTCACGTCCCTCCCGTCCCCTGCCCGCCGCGGCTGCCGCCGCGCGCGACGCCCTCCCGCCCGCGGACGCCGCCGCCTTCGAGCGGCTGGCCTCGGCCGTGCTCGCCTCGCCCGGCGCGGCGCTGGGCCCGGTCCTGCGCGCCCAGTTGCCCGGCGTCGCCGGGGTCCGCTGGCTGCGGACCGCGGGGCTCGCCCCGACCACCCGGGCCGGGTCCCTGTCCGCCGAGCAGTGGTCGAAGGACCCCTCTGCCCCCCACCGCTCGCACGCTCGCGGCGGGCCCCTGCAGAGGGGCCGGAGGACAGGCGGCCGGGCCTCCGCGCACGGGCACGCCCCCGGCGCCCAGGCCGTCCCGCGCTGGTTCTGAGCACCCGGCCGGGCTAGCCGATCGCGTCCTCCGCGGCGAGGTCGGCGGCTCGGCCGGGGTCGGCGAACGCCTCGGCCAGCGCCTGCCGCAGCGGCCAGGCGCGAGCCCGCCAGGCCAGCGCCCGGCCGAGGGCGGCCGGGCTGCCGTCCACGTGGTCGACGCCGTCGCCGGGCCACCACGGCACCGGCCGGCCGCCGGCCAGCAGCGGCTCGTGGACGGCGACCTCGCCGGTCAGCTCCGGCACGCCCAGCCGGGCGGCGGCCAGGCCGGCTCCCGGCACCGACGCCCACGGCTGCCGGCGCACCGGGGTGCTGGTGACCTCCGCCCGCACCCGCTCGCCGGCCAGCGGCAGGTCGAGCAGGTCGGCCACCGCCGCCGGCGCGCCGCCGGCCGGGACCAGCAGCGCGTCGACCAGCGGCTGCACCCACGGGACGTCGAGCACGGCGACGGCCTCCCGCGCGGGGTCGGCGACCCGGTCCGGCGCCACCCGCACGCGGCGCGGCGGGTCGACGTCGACGCCGTCGAGCGCGCGCGCCAGCCGGGCGTGGACCGTGCGCAGCACCGGCGGCGGCACCGTGCGCGCGGGGTCGCCGAGCCGGTCGAGCAGGTCGAGCGCGGTGTCGACGTCGGCGAGGACGTCGTCGACGGTGGCCGGCAGCCGCAGCCGCCCGAGCACCGCCGCGGGCCCGTCGGCGGGGTCGTACAGCCCCCGCAGCTCCCGGCTGCCGGGCGCGCACAGCCGGTCGGGGCGCCGGCCGGCGAGCACCGGGTGGGTGGACAGCCACCAGCGCAGGTAGCAGGGCACGGCGACCCCGTCGAGGACGACGTCGGCCCACGCCTCCTCCGGCGCGGCGGCCAGCAGCGGCAGCGCGCCGGCCCAGTCGGCGACCAGCTCCAGGTCCCGGACGGCGGTCAGCGGCGGCCACGCCGGCGGGGGTCCGCCGGGCGGCAGGCGGTCGAGGACGGCGTCGGCCCACTCGCCGGCGGCGTCGACGTCGAGGTCGTCGGGGTCGTCGGCGTGCACCAGCGCGAACTCGGCGAGCACGCCCGCCGCGCGCAGCACGGCCGGGTCGTGCGCGGCGGCGAACCCCGGGTCCAGCGTCCCCAGCGCGCCGTCGCGGAGGACGGCGGCGAGCGGCGCGCCGGGCAGCAGCAGCTCCCCCGCCGGCGCCCACGCGCCCTCGGCGTCGGGCAGGGCGAGCTCGGCCAGCCAGGGCAGCTCCCCCGGCGCGGTGCCGGCCGCGGCCACCAGCGCGAGCACCGCCTCGGCGAGCGCCGCCGGGTCGCCGTCGTCGAAGCCCTCCTCGACCGCGTCGACCGACTCCTCCACCGCGCCCCGCACGGCCGGGTCGGCGAGCACGACCGCGGCGGCCGCCGGGCGGGCGCCCAGCCGCTCGAGCAGCCGCCGGGCGGCCGGGTCGGCGACGGCGCCGGGGTCGGCGACCCGCAGGTGCAGCGGGCCCAGCCGGGCGACCGGCAGGTCCTCACCGGGCAGCAGCACCCCGGCCGGGCCGGGCGCGGTCCGCCCGTCGGCCAGCGGCACCGGCAGCGCGCGCAGCTCCTCGCGGTCGGCGCCGTCGAGGGCGGCATACAGCCGCGCCCACCAGTCCGCCGGCCGGCCGATCCCGGAGACGGCCTCCACCACCTCGGCGGGGCCGACCCGCCGCACGCCGAGAGCGGCCAGCGCGGGTGCCCCGTCGCGCCGGGACCAGCCCGCCGGCAGCAGGCCGGGCACGACCCCGGCGAGGACGGCGACCCGCTCGTCGGGATCGTCGGCGAGGACCGCGGCGCGGTCCGGGGGTTGCCGGCGGGCGGGGTCGTCGGCGGCCGGCAGCCAGGCCGCGGCGCGCAGCCGGTCGAGGACGGCGGAGCCCAGGGCGGCGTCGAGCTCGGCGGCGGCCAGCCCGATGCGCGGCACCAGGCCCAGCACGGCGGGGTCGGCCGGGAGCGCGGTGACCAGGTCGGCGTAGGTGTCCGCGGCGACGTCGACCAGCGCGTCGGTGACCGGGCCGGGCGCCACGTGCCGGCGGTCGGGGCCGAGCGGAAACGGCGCGACGAGCCGGACCGGCAGGGACAGCGGCTCGTCGCTCGGGGTCGGGGCGTGCACCACCTGGCGCCCGGTCAGCGGGACCGGCCGGCCGTCGTCGAGGGGCACCGCCCAGGTGACGTCGTAGCCGCGGCGGGCGCGCTCCTCGACCGGGCGGCCGGCCAGCAGCTCCGCGGGCAGCTCGCCGCTGCGGGTGGCCAGCCGCCAGGTGGTGGTGCGGTCGCCGTCGCGGACCCGGGCCAGCGGCGGGGTGCGCGTGCAGGACAGGGTGCGGACGGCGCCGTCGACGGCGACCTCGACCTCGGCGAGGCCCGGCAGCGCCAGCAGCAGCTCGGCCTCCAGCGCCTCCAGCGCGCCCCGGACGGCGGCCCGCGACCCGGCGCGCAACGGCAGGACGACCTCGGTGGCGAACCCGTCGGGCGGGGGCCCGTCGGCCGGCCACGGCAGCCGCAGCACCGGCACGGCGCCGTCGCGGCGGGCCAGCTCGCCGGCGAGCGCGGGGACGTCGGCCACCGCGGCGCGGGTGTGCGCCGCGCTGAACCGCACGCCGCCGGTGGTGGAGTGGACGGCGGGCTCGTCGGAGACGGCGAGGACGGCGGCGAACCCGACCCCGAACCGGCCGACGGTCCGCGCCTCGTCGCGCTTGGCGGAGGCGCGCAGGGTCGCCAGGCCGTTCACCCCGGCGGCGTCCAGCGGGGCGCCGGTGTTGGCCGCCCGCAGCACCTCTCCCCCGCCGCCCACCGTGGCCAGCTCCAGCCGCAGCCGCCCGGGCACGCCCGCGCGCACCGCGGCGTCGGCGGCGTTCTGCGCCAGCTCGACCAGCAGCCGGTCCCGGTAGCCGCCGCGGACCAGGTCCTCCTCGGCGTTGGCGTCCTCGCGGAAGCGCGCCGGGGAGTCGGTCCACGCGGCGAGCACGCCGCGGCGCAGCCCCGCGGTGTCGAAGGGGTCGGCCACGGGCACGAGCATGGGTCGTGGACCGGACCTACGCGTGAGTAACTTGCCGGGTAACCTGCGCCACATGTCGCTCGCCGAGCAGATGGACACGGTCACCGACGCCGCAGCCGGCACGGTCGACCGGCACGCCACCACCCAGACCTTCGAGTCGACGGACCCGGCCACCGGCGCCGTCGTCGGCGTCTTCCCGGTCCACGACGCCGACGCCGTCCGCGAGACCGTCGGGCGCGCCCGGCCGGCCGCCGCGCGCTGGGCCGGGCTCGGGTTCGACGGCCGCCGGCAGCGGCTGGCCGCCTACCGCGGCTACCTGGCCCGGCGGATGCACGAGCTGGCCGACCTGGTGCACCGGGAGAACGGCAAGCCGCACGCCGACGCCCTCCTCGAGATCACCCTCGCGATCGACCACCTGGCCTGGGCCGGCGCGCACGCGCGGAAGACGCTGGGCCCGCGCCGGGTGCGCGCCGGGATGCTCGCGGCCAACCACGCCGCCTACCTCGAGTACCAACCGATGGGCGTCGTCGGCGTCATCGGCCCGTGGAACTACCCGGTGTTCACGCCGATGGGCTCGATCGCCTACGCGCTGGCCGCCGGCAACGCCGTCGTCTTCAAGCCCTCGGAGTCCACCCCCGCCGTCGGCGCGTGGCTGGCCGCCGCCTGGCGCGCGGCCGTCCCCGACGTCGCCGACGCCCTCCAGGTCGTCACCGGCTCCGGCGAGACCGGCGCCGCGCTGTGCCGGGCCGGCGTGGACAAGCTGGCCTTCACCGGCTCCGGGGCCACCGGGCGCAAGGTCATGGCCGCCTGCGCCGAGACGCTCACCCCGGTGCTCATGGAGCTCGGCGGCAAGGACGCGATGATCGTCGACGACGACGCCGACGTGGCCGCCGCCGCCGACGCCGCCGTCTGGGGCGGCATGAGCAACGCCGGGCAGACGTGCATCGGCATCGAGCGGGTCTACGCCACGGAGAAGGTCTACGACGCCTTCGTCGCCGAGGTGACCGAGCGGGTGCGCGCCCTGCGCCCGGGGTCCGACGAGGAGGCCGCCTACGGCCCGATGACCATGGCGTCGCAGACCGACGTCGTGCGGCGGCACCTCGACGACGCGACCTCACGCGGCGGCCGGGCGGTCCTCGGCGGCACGGTGGACGGCGGGCTCCCCCACGCCGGCTACGTCGCGCCGACGGTGCTGCTCGACGTGCCCGAGGAGTCGGCCGCGGTCCGCGAGGAGACGTTCGGGCCGACGCTGACCATCACCCGCGTGGCCGACGCCGAGGAGGCGCTGGAGCGCACCAACGCGACGTCGTACGGGCTGGCCGGCGCGGTGTTCTCGCGGTCGAGGGCGCGCGCGATGGACCTCGCCCGCCGGATGCGCAGCGGCATGACCAGTGTCAACTCGGTGCTGACCTTCGCCGGGGTGCCCTCGCTCCCCTTCGGTGGCGTGGGCGAGAGCGGCTTCGGCCGGATCCACGGCGAGGACGGGCTCAGGGAGTTCACCCGCGCCAAGGCGATCACCCGGCAGAGGTACGCGCTGCCGGTCAACCTCATGTCCTTCGCCCGCCCGCCGGCCGCGTTCGACGCGGTGGCGCGGGTCATGGGCATGGTGCACGGGCGGCACCGGTGAGCGCCGACGGGCGCGACGAGTTCGACGTCGTCGTCGTCGGGGCCGGCTCCGCCGGCTGCGCGCTGGCCGCGCGGCTGACCGAGGACCCGTCGGTGCGGGTGCTGCTGCTGGAGGCCGGCGGCTCCGACGACGTCCTCGAGGTGCGGATCCCCGCGGCGCTGTACAAGGTCTGGCGCACCCGGCGGGACTGGAACTACACCACCGAGCCGCAGCCGGGTCTCGGCGGGCGCGGGCTGTTCTGGCCGCGCGGGAAGCTGCTGGGCGGGTCGTCGTCGATCAACGCGATGATCTACGTCCGCGGCGCGGCGGCCGACTACGACGAGTGGGCCCGGCTGACCGGTGACCCGTCGTGGTCCTACGAGTCGGTGCTGCCGCTGTTCCGGCGGATGGAGGACAACGCGCGCGGCGCCGACCGCTTCCACGGCGTCGGCGGGCCGCTGCGGGTGGAGGACCTGCGCTCGCCGCACCCGTGGACGCGCGCGGTGGTCGAGTCGGCGGTGGCCGCCGGGTACCCCCGCAACGACGACTTCAACGGCGCCGCCCAGGAGGGCGTGGGCCGGTACCAGGTGACGCAGCGGCGGGGCCGCCGCTGGTCGGCCGCCGACGCCTACCTGCGCCCGGCGCTCGGCCGGCCCAACCTGACCGTGCTCACCGGCGCGCTCACCACCCGGGTGCTGGTCTCGGGCGGGCGAGCCACCGGCGTCGAGTACCGGCGCGGCGGGCGGACGCACACCGCGCACGCGGCCGGTGAGGTCGTGCTGTGCGGCGGCGCGGTGAACTCGCCGCAGCTGCTGATGCTGTCGGGCATCGGGCCGGGCGCGCACCTGCGCGAGGTCGGCGTCGACGTCGTCCACGACCTGCCCGGCGTGGGCGGCGGGCTGCAGGACCACCCGCTGGTGCCGGTCGTCTGGGACGTGCGGTCGGGGAGGTCGCTGCTCCGGGCGGAGTCGCCGTCGGGGTACGCGCAGTGGTTCGGCGCCCGCCGCGGGCCGCTGTCGTCGAACCTGGCCGAGGCGGGGCTGTTCACCCGCTCGCGGCCGGACCTCGGCCAGCCCGACCTGCAGTACCACTTCCTGCCGGTCAAGTTCTGGCGGCAGGCGGAGGTCGACCCCGACGTCGACGCGTTCACCGCCGCTGCCGTCCTGGTGCACGTGCACTCGCGCGGCTCGGTGCGGCTGCGCTCGGCCGACCCGACGTGGGCGCCGGCCATCGACGCCGGCTACCTCACCGACGAGCGCGACCTCGACGCGCTGGTGACCGGCGTGGAGAAGGCGCGGGAGATCGCGTCGGTCGGCCCGCTGGCGCAGGTGCTGGCCGCCGAGTGGTCGCCCGGCGGCACGGTGCGCACGGCCGACGCGCTGCGGGCGAAGGTCCGGGAGACGCTGGAGTCGCTGTACCACCCGGTGTCCTCGTGCCGGATGGGCGTGGACGACTCCGCCGTCGTGGACCCGCAACTGCGGGTGCACGGGCTCGACGGCCTGCGGGTGGTCGACGCCTCGGTGATGCCGACGCTGGTCCGCGGCAACACCAACGCGCCGACGATCATGATCGCGGAGCGCGCCGCCGACCTCATGGCCGGCCGCACCGTCGACCCCGTCTTCGCCGCGACCGCCTGACCGGCGTCGGCAGGGTCCCTCCCGGTCAGGGACCGGCGACCCTGCCGACGCCGACCCGGCGGTGCTGCGATGAGCGTGCCCGCTGACCCGGCGCGCTAGGGGACTCCCATGACCGCGACCGCCCTGACCGAAGAGGGCACGACCTACACCCTCGAGGGCCGCCTCCTGGAGGTGTGCACGTGTGAGGCCATCTGTCCCTGCTGGGTCGGGGAGAACCCCGACGGAGGGGTCTGCGACTCGTCGCTGGCCTGGTACGTCGACTCCGGAACGGTGCGCGGGGTCGACGTCTCCGACCGGGCGCTGGCGTCGGTCACCCACATCCCCGGCAACGTGCTGGCCGGGAACTGGCGCGTCGCCCTCTTCGTAGACGACCGCTGCACCGACGAGCAGCAGCAGGCGCTCCTCGACGTGTTCACCGGGCAGCTCGGCGGCCCCGTCGCCGACCTCGCCGCGCTGATCGGTGACGTCGTCTCGGTGCAGAGGGCCCCGCTGACCTTCACCGTCGAGAAGGGCGCCGGCATGCTGCGCATCGGGGACGTCGTGGAGGCCCGGCTCGCCCCGTTCCAGGGCGCCACCGGCCGGACGACCACGCTGACCGAGACGGTGTTCAGCACCATCCCCGGCTCCCCGGCCTTCCCCGGCAAGGCCACCGTCTACCGGCAGGCCGGGCAGGTGCTGGGCCGGCCCGACGTCGACGTCTCCGGCAGGAACGCCATCCAGGGCCACTTCCGGTTCACCGGCTGAGCCGGCATGACGGCGACGGCGCCACGGACGACACCCGCGGCCCGCCTCCGCCACGACCCGGCGCTGCTCCTGTGGGGTGTGGCCGGTGCGTGCTGGGCGGGCACGCTGGCACTGGTCCTCACGTCGGGGGCCGCGCACGCGCACGCACCCGTGGACGCCGGCCTGCCCTGGCCGGCGCAGGTCGCCGTCTTCCTGGCCGCCTGGACGGTGATGCTCGGCGCGATGATGCTGCCCACCCTGGTGCCGCTCGCCCGGCTCTTCGCGGTGGTCAGTACCCGCGCGGCCCGCCCGCACCTGACCCGGGGCGGCCTCTACACCGGCTACCTGGCGACCTGGGTCGCGGTCGCGCCGGTGGCCCTGGCCGCGGCCTGGGGGCTCCAGTGGCCGGTGGCGGTGTGGCCGTGGCTGGCGGCCCGCGACGGGCTGGTCCTGGGTGCGGCCCTGCTCCTGGCCGGGGGCTACCAGTTCAGCCGCTTCAAGGAGGCCTGCCTGACCACCTGCCGGTCCCCGGCGTCGTTCCTGTGGCAGCACTACCGCCGCGGGTTCGGCGGCGCCGCCCGGCTCGGCGTCCGGGCCGGCCTGTGGTGCCTGGGCTGCTGCTGGGCGCTGATGCTGCTCCTGCTGGTCACCGGCGCGGGCAGCCTGGCCTGGATGCTCGGCCTCACCGCCGTCATGGTCGCCGAGAAGACCACCCGCTGGGGCGCACGGCTCGTCCGGCCGGTCGGCTTCGCGCTCGTGCTCTGCGGCGTCGCGGTCTGCTCGTCGGCGCTGTTCTCCCCGGCGGCGACGCCGTGCCACCACGGGCCCTGCGCTGCGCACTCCGTCCCCGGCCCCGGCGGCTGACTGCCCCGGACCCTCAGCCGTGCGCCTGGCCGGCCGCGGCCTGCGTCGGCGTCGGCGGGAGGCCGACGTCGGACGACGCGGAGCGGGCGCGGCGGATGGAGATCGACAGCGCCGCGGCCACCAGGCACAGCGCGCCGGCGCCGAACCAGGCGAGGTCGTACGAGCCGGTCACGTCGCGGACCACGCCGCCGCCGAACGCGGCCACCGCCGACCCCACCTGGTGCGAGGCGAACACCCAGCCGAACACCACCGGCGCCCGCGGGCCGAAGTGCTCGCGGCACAGCGCCAGCGTCGGCGGCACGGTGGCCACCCAGTCCAGGCCGTAGAAGACGATGAACGCGACCATGCTGACGTGCAGGTCCGGCCCGAACAGGGGCGGCAGCAGGAACAGCGAGAACCCGCGCAGCGCGTAGTAGGCCAGCAGCAGCACCCGCGGGTCGGTGCGGTCGGTGAGCCAGCCGGACAGCACGGTCCCGGCGATGTCGAAGATCCCGACGACGGCGAGCAGCGACGCCGCCGTCGTCACCGGCATGCCGTGGTCGTGCGCGGCCGGGATGAAGTGCGGCTGCACCAGCCCGTTGGTCGAGGCGCCGCAGATGAAGAAGCCCGCGGCCAGCAGCCAGAACGGCCGGGTGCGCGCGGCGTCGAGCAGCCCGCGGACGGCGGTGCGCGCGGCACCGGTGCGCACCGGCTCGGCGTCGTCGGCGGCGGTCCCGCCGTAGGGCACCGCGCCGACGTCGCGCGGGCGGTCGCGCAGCAGCCAGGCCACCAGCGGGACGACGGCGAGCGCGGCGGCCGTGGTGCCCAGCGACGCCGCCCGCCAGCCGCCACCGGTCTGCGCGACCGCCGCGACGACCGGCAGGAACACCAGCTGCCCGGTCGCGCCGCCGGCGGTGAGGATGCCGCTGACCAGCCCGCGCCGGGCGACGAACCAGCGGCCGGTCACCGTGGCCACCAGCGAGAGCGCCATCGACCCGGTGCCCAGCCCGACCGCGAACCCCCACAGCAGCACCAGCTGCCAGCTCGCCGTCATGAACACGGTCAGCCCGCTGCCGAGCGCGGTGAGCAGCAGCGCCCCGACGACGACGCGGCGGATGCCGAACCGCTCCATGAGCGCGGCGGCGAACGGCGCGGTCAGCCCGTACAGCGCCATGTTCACCGCGACGGCGGCGGAGATCGTCGACACCGACCAGCCGAACTCCTCACGCAGCGGGTCGATGAGCACCCCGGGCACGGCGCGGAAGGCCGCGGCCCCGACCAGCGCCAGGAACGTCACCGCGGCCACCCACCAGGCGGGGTGGATGCGCGCGGTCCGGCGGGGCACGGTCGTCCTCACGGGCGGAGAGCATGACCGACGGTCCGCCTCCCGGACCAGTGGCCCGCCGGTCAACACGTGCAAGGATCCGGCCATGACACCCAGCCGGGACACGGCCGTCCACGAGGTGGTCGTCGTCGCCGTCGACCGCGTCGTCGGCCTCGAGCTCGGGCTGCCCCACCGCCTGCTCGGCCTGGCCGAGGACGCGCACGGCCGGCCCCTGTACCGGGTGCGGGTGGCCACCCTCGACGGGCGGCCGGTGCGCACGGCCGACGGCTTCTCCGTGCTGCCCGACCACGACGGGTCGGTCCTCGCGGAGGCGGACACGGTCGTCGTCCCGGGGATCATGGGCGGCCCCGCCGTCGTCGAGGGCCGGATCCCCGACGACCTGCGCGACGCCCTGCGCGGGGCGGCCGCACGGGCGCGGATGGTGTCGATCTGCACCGGGTCCTCGGTGCTCGCCGCGGCCGGCCTGCTCGACGGCCGGCCGGCCGCCACGCACTGGCGCGACGCCGAGCAGTTCCGCCGCACCTTCCCCGCCGTCCGGCTCGACCCCGACGTCCTCTTCGTCGACGACGGGGACGTGCTCACCTCCGCCGGCGTCGCCGCGGGCATCGACCTGCTGCTGCACCTGGTGCGGCGCGACCACGGCAGCGAGGTGGCCAACCGGGTGGCGCGGCGCAACGTCGTCGCGCCGTGGCGGGAGGGCGGGCAGTCGCAGTTCGTCGAGCGGCCGCTGCCCGAGGCCGGCGAGGCCGGGACCGCGCCCACCCGCGCCTGGGCGCTCGAGCACCTCGGCGAGCCGCTGACCCTCGCGGACCTGGCCGCCCACGCGCGGATGAGCGTGCGCACCTTCACCCGGCGGTTCCGCGACGAGACCGGGGTGTCGCCGCAGCGGTGGCTCGCCGGGCAGCGGATCGCGCTGGCCCGCCGGCTGCTGGAGTCCACCGACGCCCCCGTCGACCGGGTCGCCGCCGACGCCGGGTTCGGCACGCCGGCGTCGCTGCGCGCGCACCTGCGCGCGGCGATCGGGGTCTCGCCCGGCGCCTACCGCCGCACCTACCGCGGGGCCGGCCGCACGGCGGTGTGACACGCGACTCCCCCGCCCACGGCAGGATCGGCCGCCGCGTCTGGTTGAGTGGGGCATACCGGCGCCGCCCTCGCTCATCCGGAGCTGCAGGACTCGACGTCGGGCTGGTGCAGCGCCACGGAGGCGCGCCCGGCTGTCCGACGTCGCCCACGGCGCGACCCGCCCCGCAGACGGGGCCGGCGTGCGCCCGCGTGCGGTGGTCGAGGACGGCGACCCGAGTACCACCGAGGAACCCATGACCTCCCAGCAAGCCCCCACGCCCGCCGGCACGTCCCGGCCCCGCCGCCGTCGCGGCGGCCGCGGCCGCGGCGCCGGCAGCACCCCCACCCCCGCCGCGACCACGCAGCCGCAGCCCCAGCCGCAGGAGATCCCGGCCGGCGACGTCGCCACCGTGCTCCCCACCGACGCCACCTTCGCCGAGCTCGGCGTGCCCGCCCCGCTGGTCGAGGTGCTCACCGCCAGCGGCATCACCGCGCCGTTCCCGATCCAGGTCGCGACGCTGCCCGACTCGCTCGCCGGCCGCGACGTGCTCGGCCGCGGCCGGACCGGCTCGGGCAAGACCATCGCCTTCGCCCTCCCGCTGGTCGCCCGGCTCGCCACCTCGACCACCCGCCGCCAGGCCCGCAAGCCGCGCGCGCTGGTGCTCGTGCCGACCCGCGAGCTCGCCAACCAGGTGCTGGCCACGGTCGAGCCGCTGGCCACCGCCCTCGGCCTGCGCTCCACCGTCGTCTTCGGCGGCGTGGGCCAGAACCCGCAGGTGCAGGCGCTGGCCGCCGGCATCGACGTGCTCATCGCCTGCCCCGGCCGGCTCGAGGACCTCATCGGGCAGGGGCACGCCGACCTGTCCGCCGTCGAGGTGACCGTGCTCGACGAGGCCGACCACATGGCCGACCTCGGCTTCCTGCCCGGCGTCAAGCGGCTGCTCGACCGCACCCCGAAGGTCGGCCAGCGGATGCTGTTCTCGGCCACGCTGGACAACGGCGTCGACGTGCTGGTCAAGCGCTACCTCTCGCAGCCGGTGACCCACTCGGTGGACCCCGCCGTCGCGCCGGTCGCGACGATGACCCACCACGTGTTCCAGGTCAGCGCCGCCGACAAGGCCGAGGTGGTGCGCCAGCTCGCCTCGGGCCTGGGCCGCAGCGTCCTGTTCACCCGGACCAAGCACCAGGCCAAGAAGCTCGCCAGGCAGCTGACCGCCGCGGGCACCCCGGCCGTCGACCTGCACGGCAACCTCAGCCAGAACGCCCGCGAGCGCAACCTCGAGGCGTTCAGCACCGGTGGCACCCGGGTGCTCTGCGCGACCGACATCGCCGCGCGCGGCATCCACGTCGACGACGTCACGCTGGTCGTGCACGTCGACCCGCCGGCCGAGCACAAGGCGTACCTGCACCGGTCCGGGCGCACCGCGCGCGCCGGCGCCGGCGGCACCGTCGTCACGGTCTCGACGCCCGACCAGGCCGCCGAGGTGCGCACCCTGGCCCGCCAGGCCGGCATCACGCCGGTCGTGACGCAGGTGCGCCCGGGCGCGGAGCAGATCACCGCGCTCACCGGTCCGGCCGCGCCGCACGTCGAGCCCGCCCCCGCCCCGGCTCCCCAGCCGCAGGGCCAGGGCGGCGGCCGGCGCCGGCGCTCCGCCGGAGGCTCCGCGGCTCCCGCGACGACCGCGAAGGCGGCCGGGAGCCGTGCCCAGACGCGCACCACCCAGGCCCGCAGCGCGCAGGGTCCGGCGCGCACGCGCGCGGAGCTCGCCGCCCGCGCCGGCACGCACTCGGCGGCGTCGTTCAGCGGCCGCTCCCGGCGCGGGGGCCGCTGACCCCGGGGTGTCACGTCGGGGACGGTCGGGAAGAGTCGTCCCGACCGTCCCCGACGACCCTGCGAGGTGCCCGATGGCCCTGCCCATCACCCTGTCCGAGATCGGCCCGCGGATCTCGGCCGGTGCGTTCATCCTCAACAGCGGGCTGGGCAAGCGCGGCGCCGACGAGCAGACCGCCGCCGGCCTGCACGGCTTCGCCTCCGGCACGTACCCGTTCCTCAAGGACGTCGAGCCGCGGCAGTTCGTCCAGGCGCTGTCGACGGCGGAGATCGCGGTCGGCGCCGCACTGCTGACGCCGTTCGTGCCCACGGCGCTGGCCGGCGCCCTGCTCACCGGGTTCGCCGGCGGCCTGCTCGGCCTCTACCTGCGCACACCCGGCATGCGCAAGGAGGGCAGCCTGGCCCCGACCGAGCAGGGCCTCACCGTCGCCAAGGACGTGTGGCTGCTCGGCATCGGCGTCGGCCTGCTCACCCGGGGCACCGTGGACCGCGGGTCGCGCCGGGTGCAGCGGGCCGCGAAGACCCTGGCCAGGGCCAACGCGCGGGTGTCGAAGGCCGAGCGCCGGGCCGAGCGGAGGGCCGCCCGGGCCGCCTAGCCCCTCACTCCCCCGGCAGGAACACCGTGCCGACCAGCCGGCGACGGCGTCCCTCGCGCGGGGCGTTCTCCAGGCGCGCGCGGAGCACGCCGCGCACGTCGTCGAGCAGGCCGGCGAACTCCTCGTCGTCCAGCCACAGCCCGGTCATCCGGTAGCCCACGCCGTCCCGGGCGGGATCGAGCCCGTCCGGGGCGGCGGCACCGGCGTCGACCCATCGGTCGAAGTCCGCGAGCAGCGCCGCGACGAAGGTGTCGAAGGCGCGGCGGTGCTGCTCGGGCGTCATGCCCGCCGCCTCCTCCGGCCCGACGGAGGCCGCGGCGGTCACCAGCCGGTAGGTGCGCTCGGTGCTGCCCCGCACCCGGCGCTCCCCCACGACCTCCAGCACGCCGGCCTCGGCGAGCACGCCGACGTGCCGGTACAGCGTGGCCACCGGGACGTCGGGCAGCTCGGCGTGCAGCTCGCCGGTGGTCAGGCTCCGGTCGCCCAGCAGGGCCTGCACCACGCGCAGGCGCACCGGGTGGAGCAGCAGGTCCGCAGACGCCACGCGCTCGACCTCTCTCATGATTGACAACGGTCTCATTGTTGGGAATGATCATTCCATGGCGACCGTGACGACGACACCCCAGACCCTGCGGATCACCCTCACCCCGACCGAGAAGGTGCTCGGCCTGCTGCGCGACCTCGAGGTCCCGCTGTCCGCGGTGCGCTCGGCCGAGGTCGTCCCCGACGGGCTGGCCGCCGCCGGCGGCCTGCGCGCCCCCGGGCTCGGCCTGCCCGGTGTGCGCAAGATCGGCACCTGGCGCCGGCGGGGCGGGAGGACGTTCGTGAGCGTCCGGCGCGGGGCGGCCGTGCGCCTGGAGCTGACCGGTCAGCGCTTCGACACCGTCCTGGTGACCGTCGACGACGCCGCGGCCGTCGTCGCGGCGCTGTCGGGCACTCCCCGATGAGTCCGCGCGAGCTGCCGGTGACCGTGCCCGGCGAGCCCCCGCTGGCCGGCACGCTCACCCTCCCCGACGCGCCCGGCCCCGTCCCCGCCGTGCTGCTCGCGCCGGGCTCCGGCCCGCTGGACCGCGACTCCGACCACCGGCGCGCCCGGTTCGGCGTCACCCGCGAGCTGGCGCACGCGCTCGCCGAGGGCGGTCTCGCGTCCCTGCGGTACGACAAGCGCGGCGTCGGTGGCACGCCCGGCGACTGGCGGCGGGCCGGGCTGCACGACGCCGTCGACGACCTCGCCCGGGCGCGCGACGCCCTGGCCGCCCGGCCCGAGGTGGACCCCGGGCGGATCGTGCTGGCCGGCCACAGCGAGGGCGCGCTGCTCGCCGCGGCGGTCGCCGCCCGCGGCGTCCCGGTGGCCGGGGTGGTCCTGCTCGCCGGCTCCGCGACGCCCGGCGACGAGCTGCTCCGCTGGCAGGCCCGGCAGATCGGGCCGACCCTGCCCGCGCCGGTCCGGGGCCTGCTCCGGCTCCTGCGCACCGACCTGGAGCGGAAGGTGGCCGCCAACCACGAGCGCCTCCGGGCGACGACCACCGACGTCGCCCGGATCGGCGGGGCGCGGCTCAACGCGCGCTGGCACCGCGAGTTCCTCGACCACGACCCGCGCACCGACCTCGCCCGGCTGACCGTGCCGGTGCTCGCAGTGACCGGGGCGAAGGACCTGCAGGTGCCCCCGGCGGACCTGGGGACGATCGCGGCGACGGTCCCCGGCCCGGTGGAGACCCTGCTCGTCCCCGACCTCACGCACACGCTGCGCCGCCAGCCGGGGCCGGCGTCCCTGCGCGCCTACCGCGGCGAGCTGCGCCGACCCGTGGACGCCGAGGTGCTGGCCACCGTGGCGGCCTGGTGCCGGCGGGTGGGTGCCGTGGCGTCCCCGTCCTGAGCGGAGGCGGGAAGGGGTTACGGGGAGTGGGGGCAGCGTTGCAGTATCGCGGGCCTGCGGTGGGCCGTCGCCGGAGCGGGCCCACCGTCGGCTCCGAGGAGGTCCGTGTGTCCCAGCCCACCCGACGTGTCGTACCGCTGGTCGTCGCCCTGGGCGTCGGCCTGCTCAGTGCCTGCTCGGACGGCGGCGGCGGCGGTGATCCCGCCGCCGCCGCCACGACCAGCGAGCACGCCGAGGCCGAGCACACGGAGAGCGCACCCTCCTCGAGCGCCCCGCAGGAGAGCGCCGCCGCGAGCAGCACCGCGCCGGGGAGCACCGCGTCCGGGAGCACCACCGCGCCGGTCGAGGCGCGGAGCGTCACCGCCACCGAGGGCGAGATGTACATCGACCTCTCGGAGAGCTCGCTCGCCCCCGGCGAGTACACCATCGAGGTGGTCAACGAGGGCAACGCCACCCACGACCTGGTCGTCGAGCGGGACGGGCAGGACGTCGCCGCGAGCGACACCATCGGACCGGGCGAGTCGACCACGCTGACGGTCACCCTCGAGGCGGGCGAGTACGTCTTCTACTGCTCGATCGGCAACCACCGGGCCATGGGCATGGCGACCGACGTGACGGTCGCGGCATGAGCGGGCACACCGCGACGCGCTCCTCGCGCGGCGGCGTCGCGATCGGGGTGCTGCGGCTCGTGGGCGCCGCGCTGCTGGCGGCGATCGCCGTCATCCACGCCTACCTGTGGCAGCAGGGCTACAGCGGCATCGACGTCATCGGCCCGGCGTTCCTGGTGCAGACCGTGCTCGGGTTCGGCGGCGCACTGCTCCTGCTCGCCGCGCCGGCGCGCCTGGTGACCTGGGCGGCCGTGCTGGGGGCCGCGTTCGCGGCCGGGTCGCTGGCCGCGCTGGTCGTGTCGACGACGGTGGGGCTCTTCGACTTCGTCGAGACCACCGAGGCGACCCTGTGGTGGGAGTCGTTCTGGGTGGAGGCCGCCGCCGTCGTCGTGCTCGTCGTGCTGGCCGGCCTCACCCGCCGGCGCACCGGCCGCTGAGGCCGGCGGTGGACGGGCGGTCCCGCCCGTCCACCGCCGGGTCGCTCAGCCCTGGGACGAGAACGCGGCGTCGAACGCCGCGGCCGGCGGGTCGAACGCGAGCCGGCGGACGAAGGCGAGCGCCTCGGGGGCACCGACCAGGCGGTCCATGCCGGCGTCCTCCCACTCCACCGAGATCGGCCCGTCGTAGCCGATCGTGTTGAGCATCCGGAAGGATGCCTCCCACGGGACGTCGCCGTGGCCGGTGGAGACGAAGTCCCAGCCGCGCCGCGGGTCGGCCCACGGCAGGTGCGAGCCCATCCGGCCGTTGCGGCCGTTGCCCACCTGGCGCTTCGCGTCCTTGCAGTCGACGTGGTAGATCCGGTCCTTGAAGTCCCAGATGAACGAGACCGGGTCGAGGTCCTGCCAGACGAAGTGGCTGGGGTCCCAGTTGAGGCCGAACGCCTCGCGGTGGCCGATCGCCTCGAGGGTGCGGACCGTCGTCCAGTAGTCGTAGGCGATCTCCGACGGGTGCACCTCGTGGGCGAACCGGACGCCGACCTCGTCGAAGACGTCGAGGATCGGGTTCCAGCGGGCGGCGAAGTCGGCGTAGCCGTCCTCGATCATCGAGGCCGGGGCCGGCGGGAACATCGCCACGGCCTTCCAGATCTTCGACCCGGTGAACCCGACGACGGTCTTCACTCCGAGCTTGGCCGCCGCGCGGGCGGTCAGCTTCATCTCCTCGGCGGCGCGCTGCCGCACGCCCTCGGGGTCGCCGTCGCCCCAGACCCGCTTGTTGACGATGTCGCGGTGGCGCTCGTCGATCGGGTCGTCGCAGACGGCCTGGCCGTTGAGGTGGTTGGAGATGGCCCAGACCTTGAGGCCGTACTTGTCGAGCAGCGCGAGCCGCTCCTCCACGTAGGAGTCGTCGTTCGCGGCGCGCTCGACGTCGAGGTGGTCGCCCCAGCAGGCGATCTCCAGGCCGTCGTAGCCCCACTCGGACGCGAGCCGGGCCACCTCCTCGAACGGCAGGTCGGCCCACTGGCCGGTGAACAGGGTGACGGGACGGGGCATGTCGGGGGTGTCCTCTCGGGTCAGGCGGGGACGGGGGTCCACACGGAGTCGGCCGCGGCGCTGCGCTCGACGGCCTCGAGCACCCGCTGCACCTGCAGGCCGTCGGCGAAGGACGGCGTGGGGTCCTCCTGCTTGGCGATGGCGGTGAGCAGGTCGACGACCTGGTGGGTGAAGCCGTGCTCGTAGCCCAGCCCGTGCCCGGCCGGCCACCAGGCCGACACGTAGGGGTGCCCGGGCTCGGTCACGAGGATGCGGCGGAAGCCGGCCACCTCGGCGGGCTCGCCGCCGTCGAAGAACTCCAGGACGTTCATGTCCTCGAAGTCGAAGGCCAGGCTGCCGGCGGAGCCGTTGACCTCGATGCGGATGGCGTTCTTGCGGCCCAGGGCGAACCGGGTGGCCTCGAAGGTGGCCACCGCGCCGCCGGAGAACCGGCCGAGGAACACCGCGGTGTCGTCGACGGTGACCCGGCCGGTGCCCTCGCCCGCGACGCCGGACAGCGACCCGGCCGCGGCGGGCAGCGGGCGCTCCTTGACGAACGTCTCGAGCAGGGCGCTGACGCCGGTGACCGTCTCGCCGGTGATGTACTGCGTGAGGTCGACGATGTGCGCGCCGATGTCGCCGAGCGCCCCCGAGCCGGCCTTGTCCTTCTCCAGCCGCCACGACATCGGCGCCGACGGGTCGGCGATCCAGTCCTGCAGGTACTGGGCGCGCACGTGGCGCACCTGGCCGATCCGGCCCTCGGCGACCAGCTGCCGGGCGAGCCCGATCGCCGGCACCCGGCGGTAGGTGAAGCCGACCATCGAGCGGACGCCGCGCGCGGCGGCCCGCTCGGCGGCCTCGGTCATGGCCTCGGCCTCGGCGACGGAGTTGGCCAGCGGCTTCTCGCACAGGACGTGCTTGCCGGCCTCCAGCGCCGCGATGGCGATCTCGGCGTGGGTGTCACCGGGGGTGCAGACGTCGACCAGGCCGACGTCGTCGCGCTCGAGGACCCGCCGCCAGTCGGTCTCCACCGAGGCCCAGCCCAGGCGGGCGGCGGCGTCGGTGGCCCGTTCCCGGTCCCGGCCGGCGAGGACGGTGAGCTCGGGGCGCAGCGGGAGGTCGAAGAAGCGGGGGGCGGTGCGCCAGGCCTGGGAGTGCGCCGCGCCCATGAAGGAGTGTCCGATGAGGCCCACCCCGAGGGTCGGCCGGTCAGGTGAGGTCATGAGGGCTCCCGGAACGGGGCGGGGCCGCCGGCGTGCACCGGCGGCCCCGCCCGGGTGGATCAGGACTCGAAGGCGTTGTCGATGTACTGGTCGACGTTGTCAGCGGTGACGACCGGCGCGTTCAGCACGATCTGCCGCGGGACCTCCACCTCGGTCAGGTCCGACAGCGCCTTGTCCTGCGCCACGAGCCGGGCCAGCTTGATGCCGTCGGCGGCCTGCGTGTGCGGGTAGATGACCGTCGCCTGGAGGACCGAGTTGCCCTCCTGGATCGCCCGCATGGCGTTGGCCGAGCCGGCGCCGCCGACCATGAAGAACTCGTCGCGGCCGGCGTTCTGGATCGCGGCCAGGACACCGACGCCCTGGTCGTCGTCGTGGTTCCAGATCGCGTCGATCTGCGGCGCCGCCTGCAGCAGGTTGGCCGCCGCCTCCTCGCCGCCCTCGACGGTGAAGTCCGCGGCCACGCGGTTGTCGACGTTGAGGCCACAGTCGGCCAGCGCGTCGGCGAAGCCCTGGCTGCGGTCCTGGGTCAGCGGCAGCGAGTCGATGCCGGCGATCTCCGCGACGACGGCGTCGGGGTTGTCGCCCAGCTGCTCGCAGATGTACGTGCCGGCCGAGACGCCCATGCCGTAGTTGTCACCCAGGACGGTGGCCCGGGCGGCGAACGGGCTGTCGAACTCGCGGTCGACGTTGATGACCGGGATGCCCGCCTCCATCGCCTGCAGCGCGACCGGGGTCAGCGCGGCGCCGTCGAAGGGCAGCAGCACGATGGCGTCGACGCCGTCGTTGATGAACGTCTCCACCTGGCTGATCTGGGTGCTGACGTCGTTGGTGCCCTCCGCGACCACCAGCTCGACGTCCTCGTAGTTCTCGGCCTCGGCGCGGGCGGCCTCGGTGATGCCGGCCATCCAGCCGTGGTCGGCGGCCGGCGCCGAGAAGCCGATGGTGACGGTGTCGCCGGCCTCGTCGTTGTCGCTGGCGGCCTGGTTGCCCCCGCCGCCGCCCGACTCCTCCGGGGTGTTGCTCGTGCAGCCGGCCACGAGCACGCCCGCGCTGAGCAGGGCGACCGTGGCGTACGGCAGGCGGCGGAACGGACGCTGCCTCGTTGCGGACATGCTCTCTCCTCGAGTGTCGCCCCCTCTCCGGAGGCGGTGGGCTGCCACCGGACGGGGGTCCGGTGGGTGGTGCGGTCCGGCGCGCGGGGTCGCGCGCCGGGAGTCAGAGGGTCTTGCCGCTCGCGGCCGGGCGCGTGCCACCCGGTCCGCCCTCGACGGTCGAGCCGCCGGAGACCGCCCCGGCCGGGCCGCCCGCCGGGGGCAGGCCGCCGGACGGCGGTCCCGCGGTGGGCCGGCGGAAGCTGAACCCGCCGGTGGCCAGCCGCTGCTGCAGCAGGACGGCGAGGACGATGATCACGCCGCGGGCCACGGCCTGGGCCGAGCTCGACAGGTTGTTGAGCGTGAAGACGTTGCCGAGCGTCGTGAAGATGAGGACGCCGAGGACGGTGCCGACGATCGTCCCGCGCCCGCCGATGAGCAGCGTGCCGCCGATGACGACCGCGGCGATGGCGTCGAGCTCGTAGAGCGTGCCGTGGGTCGAGCTGCCCGTCGTCGTCCGCGCCATGATCATCACCGCGGCGATGCCGCAGGTGATGCCGGAGAGCACGTAGAGCTTGACGGTGTGCCGCTGCACCCGGATGCCGGCGAGGCGGGCGGCCTCGGCGTTGCCGCCGACGGCGAAGGTGCGCCGGCCGAACGTGGTCCGGTTGAGCAGCACCCACCCGGCGATCGCGACCAGCGCGAAGATGATCACCAGCGTCGGGACGCCGAGCACGTCACCGGAGAAGAAGGACAGGAAGTCGCTGTCCTGCACGATCTGGGTGCGCCGGTTGGCGATGATCTCGGCCAGGCCGCGCGCGGCGGCGAGCATGGCGAGGGTGGCGATGAAGGCCGCGAGCCTGCCGTAGGCGATGACCACGCCGTTGATCAGCCCGGCCACCGCGCCGACGACCAGCGCGGTGAAGACCATGACGATCCAGTGGAAGTCCTCGGCCATCTGCTGGGTGGCCAGCGTGGTGGCCCACACCGACGCCAGCGCCACCAGCGCGCCGACCGACAGGTCGATGCCGCCGCCGATGATCACGAACGTCATGCCGACGCTCACCACGCCGATGACCGAGGCCAGCCGCAGGATGGTCAGGATGTTGTCGACGTCGGCGAAGCGGTCCCCCGCCGTGATGACGCCGACGACGCACAGGACCACCAGCGCGACGACCAGGCCCAGGTTGCGGCCGACCGGCCCGCTCATGAACCCGCCCCCCGACCGGTTGCGGCCGGCGTCCTTGCCGGAGCCCGCGGTCACCGCGGTGCTGCCCTCACTCATGCCCTGCCCACTCATGCGACGTCCCCTTCGTGCACCGGGACGCCGTGCGTCGACGTCCCCTCCATGACCAGGTCGAGCACACGGTGCTCGTCGAGGGCCGAGGCGGGCTCCTCCGCCAGCACCCGGCCCTCCGCGACGACGAGGACCCGGTCGGCCAGACCGAGCACCTCCGGGATCTCGCTGGAGACGACGACCACCGCGACGCCGCGGTCGGCGAGGTCGCGCACCAGCGCGTAGATCTCCGAGCGCGCCCCGACGTCGACGCCGCGGGTGGGCTCGTCGAGCAGCAGCACCCGGCAGTCGCGCAGCAGCCAGCGGGCGAGCACGACCTTCTGCTGGTTGCCGCCGGACAGCGTGCGCACCTCGCGGGTCTCGTCGGCCGGGCGCACGTCGAGCGACTTCACCTGCTCGCGGGCGGCCTTGCGCTCGGCGGCGCCGGAGAGGAAGCCGCCGCGGGCGAAGCGGGCCAGGCTGGAGATGCTGATGTTGCGGGCGACGGACTCGCCGAGCAGCAGGGCCTGGCTCTTGCGCTCCTCGGGCGCCAGCCCCACGCCGGCGGCCACCGCGGCGCCGACGTCGCCGTGCCGCAGCCGGCGACCGTCCACGCGGACCGCGCCGCCGGTGGCGTGTCGCGCGCCGTAGACGGTCTCGAGGATCTCCGACCGGCCGGAGCCGACCAGCCCGGCCAGGCCGACGATCTCGCCGGGTCGCACCGAGAAGGAGACGTGGGAGAACGAACCGTGCAGCGACAGGTCCTCGACCTCGAGCACCGGCTCGGCGGTGGGCGCGGGGCGGTGGTGGCGCTCGGGGAAGACGTACTCGATGTCCCGGCCGGTCATCAGCGTGATGACCTCGCGGGTCGGCGTCTCGCGGGCCGGCAGCCCGGTGGCGACGGTCCGGCCGTCCTTGAGGACGGTGATCCGGTCGCCGATCTCGCGGATCTCCTCCAGCCGGTGGGAGATGTAGACGACGGCGACGTCGTGGGCGGTGAGGTCGCGGATGACCGTGAACAGCCGCTCGACCTCCTCGTTGTCGAGGACCGCCGAGGGCTCGTCCATGATGATCAGCCGCGCGTCCTGGGACAGCGCCCGCGCGATGCTCACCATCTGCTGGGAGGCGGCGGGCAGCGACCCCACCTCGGCGGCCGGCCGGATCTCGGGGTGGCCGAGCCGGGTGAGCAGCTCCCCCGCCCGCCGGTTGAGCTCGCGCGGCCGCACGAAGCCCATCTGGGCCTGCTCCCGGCCGAGGAAGACGTTGTCGGCGACGGTGAGCCCGGCGACGAGGTCGAGCTCCTGGTAGATCGTCGCGATGCCCAGGCCCAGCGCGGCCTGCGGCGTGGACAGCCGGACCTGCTCGCCGCGCCAGAGGATGGTGCCCTCGTCCGGCTGGTGCGCGCCGGCGAGGACCTTGATCAGGGTCGACTTGCCGGCACCGTTCTGACCGAGGAGGCAGTGCACCTCCCCCGCGCGGACGTCGAGGTCCACGCCCCCGAGCGCACGGACGCCCGGGAAGGTCTTCACGATGCCGTGCATCTCCAGCAGCGGCGCCCCTGCCGGTGGCATGGCCTCACCTCGGACTTCTGCTCAACGCTGACCATTAGTCTGTGCAGCGGTGACCATATGAACGGAGTCACAAGGGGTCAAGACCCCGTGAGCGGCGTCACCGAACCGAGACCTGCGACGGGCCAGGTCAGGGCGGAGACGGCCCTCTCTGCCGTCCTTCGACGGCAGCCGGTGGCTCAGCGGGCCAGGGCCTGGTGGACCGAGTCCCCGTCGAGGTAGCCCTGGATGGCCATGAGCGCGGCGCCCACCCGGCCGGACAGGTCGGGGGCGTCGCTGACGGTGATCTCCAGCGCGCGGGCGGCCAGGGGCATGGAGCGGCCGTAGACCGCCTCGCGGATGCCGGCCAGCAGCGGCGCCCCGGCCTGCGCGACCCCGCCGGTCATCACGATGCGGTGCGGGTTGAAGAAGTTGACCAGCGCGGCCAGCACCGTGCCGATGGTGCGCCCGGCCCGCCGGACCAGGTCCAGTGCCGGGCCGTCGCCCTGGGCGGCGAGCTCGATGACCTGCCGGGTGCTGGTCACCGGCAGCCCCGCCTCGACGGCGTCGCGCAGCAGCGCGCCACCGCCGGCGAGCGCCTCGAGGCAGTTCTCGTTGCCGCAGCGGCACAGCACGGTGCGGCCGTCCGGCGTCGGCACGTGGATGTGCCCGATGTCGCCGGCGCTGCCCTGCGCGCCCCGGTACACCTCGCCGTCGACGATGACCCCGCAGCCGATGCCGGTGCCGACCTTGACCACCAGCACGTCCTCGGCCGAGCCGCCGACGCCGATCTCCCCGAGCGCCATGACGTTGACGTCGTTGTCGACGAGGACCGGGCAGCCGTAGCGGGCGAACGCGCCGGGGATGTCGTGGTCGTGCCAGCCCGGCATGATCGGCGGGTGGGACGGCCGGCCGGTCGAGAACTCCACCGGCCCCGGCACGCCCACCCCGACGGCGCACACGTCGGCCGGGGTGAGCCCGGCCTCGGCGAGCACCTTCTGGGCCAGCCGGTCCACCTCGGCGAGCACGACGTCGGGGCCGTCGGCGATGTCGATCGGGTGCCCGACGGTGGCGAGGATCTGCGCGGACAGGTCGGTGACCGCGACGTCGACGCTGGTGACCCCCAGGTCGACGGCGAGCACGCAGCCGGCGCCGCTGTTGAACCGCAGGAGCGTCGGGGGGCGGCCGCCGGTGCTGCCGCCGCGGCCGCCCTCCTGCAGCAGGCCGGCGGCGATCAGCTGGTCGACGCGGGCACTGACGGTGTTGCGCGCGGCCCCGGTGAGCGCGACCAGCTCGGCCCGGCTCCGCGCGCGGCCGGTGCGCACGTGGTGCAGCAGTGCGCCGGCCGAGGCGGACGTGGAGGCCATGACGTCATGGTGACACGCCGGAGGCGCGTCCCCCCTCCTCCGCGATCCCGGCAGCTCGGAGAACCTCCCGGAGGACGGCGGCGACGGCGTCCGGGTGGGTCTGGACGGTCATGTGCCCCGCCCCGGGCACCTCGACGACCCGTCCCGACGGCGCGGCGGCGGCCACCGCGGCGGCCCAGTCGGCCGGGCAGAGCCGGTCCCGCGTGCCGCGGACGACGGTCACCGGGACGCCGACGCGGCGCAGCCGGACGTCGATGCGATCGGGCGCGGCCACCCGCCACAGCGCCCGCATCGCCCGGGGGCCGGTGGCCAGCCACTGCGCCAGGATCAGCGGCGCCTGCCACCAGGGCTCGTGCAGCGCGGTCCGCAGCCACCGCGCGGCCAGCTGGACGGGCCGGCGCAGCCGCGGGTCGGTCGACGGGCCGAGCAGGACGACACCGGCCACCCGCGGGTCGACGGCGGCCGCGGCCACCACCTGGCAGCCCTGCGAGTGGCCGGCCAGCACGACCGGACCGGGGCCGAGCCGGTCCCGCAGCCGGGCGGCCAGCACGTCGAGCGGAGGCACAGGTGCAGACCGGCCCATCCCGGGTAGGACCACGACGTCGGCGGGCGACCGCCGGCGCAGCCGTGACCACGACCGCCCGTCCAGGCCCAGCCCCGGGACGACCACGAGCCGGGGGATGACGACGGGCACCGACCTGGTTGTACCGGGCAGGACCGGACACCGCGAGTGCACCGGCGGAGGGCCGCCGTGACGGGGATCACCCCCGGAACGGGCCCGCCGGGAGACAGCGGAGCCCCTGACGGGAGAGGATCACAGTCATCATGACGACATCACCTGCGCCCACCGCCAGCTCCTCGACCGGCCGGCCGCGGGTGGTGATCATCGGCTCCGGCTTCGGCGGGCTGTTCGCCGCGAAGGCCCTGCGCAACGCCGACGTCGACGTCACCGTGGTCGCCAAGACCGGCCACCACCTCTTCCAGCCGCTGCTCTACCAGGTGGCCACCGGCATCCTCTCCGAGGGCGAGATCGCCCCGGCCACCCGCGAGGTGCTGCGCCACCAGAAGAACGCCAAGGTGGTCCTCGGCGAGGTCGTGGACATCGACGTGGACGCCCGCACGGTCACCTCCACCATCCTGGGCCGCACCACGATCCACCCCTACGACGAGCTGGTCGTCGCCGCGGGCGCCGGGCAGTCGTACTTCGGCAACGACCGGTTCGCCGAGTTCGCCCCCGGCATGAAGAGCATCGACGACGCCCTGGAGCTGCGCGGCCGCATCTTCGGCGCCTTCGAGCTGGCCGAGCTCGCCACCGACCCCGCCGAGGTGGACCGGCTGATGACCTTCGTGGTCGTCGGCGCCGGCCCGACCGGGGTGGAGATGGCCGGGCAGATCGCCGAGCTCGCGCACCGCACGCTGCGCCGCGACTTCCGCAACATCGACCCGCAGCGGGCCCGCATCATCCTGCTCGACGGTGCGCCGCAGGTGCTGCCGCCGTTCGGGCCGAAGCTGGGCGAGAAGGCCCGCCGGCACCTCAACGAGATCGGCGTCGAGGTCCAGCTCGGCGCGCTGGTCACGGACATGGACGCCGACGGCCTCACCGTCAAGGACTCCGACGGCCAGCTGCGCCGCATCTCGGCGGCCACCAAGGTGTGGGCGGCCGGCGTGCAGGCCTCGCCGCTGGGCCGGCTGCTCGGCGAGAAGACCGGCGCAGAGGTCGACCGCGCCGGGCGCATCGCCGTCCAGTCGGACCTGACGCTGCCCGGCCACCCGGAGATCCACGTCGTCGGCGACATGGCCAACCACCCCGACCGGCTGCCCGGCGTCGCCCAGGTGGCCATCCAGGGCGGGCGCTACGCCGCCGACCAGATCAAGCGCCGGCTCGCCGGCCGGGAGCCGCGCGGCGCGTTCCGGTACCGGGACAAGGGCAACATGGCGACCATCTCGCGGTTCTCCGCGGTCGCCGACATCAAGAAGATGAAGTTCGAGGGCTTCATCGCCTGGGTGATCTGGCTGGTGGTGCACCTCTTCTACATCATCGGCTTCAAGAGCCGGGTCACCACGGTGCTGCACTGGATGGTCAGCTTCCTCGGCCGCGGCCGGTCGCAGCGGGTGGCCACCCAGCAGCAGGTCTACGGCCGGCTGGCGCTGGAGAAGCTCGGCCCCGGCTTCGAGGCGTCGAAGACCGGCGGGCCGAAGGACCACCCGCACACGCCGGACGAGGTCAACGCCGAGCAGCAGCACGACTTCGTCGGCCGCCGCACCGCGTAGCCACCCCGTACGTCCCGACGGCCCGGACCCCCGGTGAGGGGGCCGGGCCGTCGCGCGTCCGGGCTCAGCGCAGCCAGGCGTCCAGGGCGGCGGTCACGAGGTCCGGGGTCACGACGTGGCCGCCGTCGAACTCGTCGTAGGTGACGTCGTAACCGGCGGCGGCGAGGTCCCGGGACACCCGGCGGCCGCAGCGCGCCACCGGCAGCACGCGGTCGCGGGTGCCGTGGGTGATCCAGATCCGCGGCCGGCCGGTGCGGCCCGGCGGGGCGACGAAGCCCGGTGAGAACGCCAGCAGCGCCTCGAACAGGTCGCCGTTGGCCAGCCCGAGCGACAGCGCGTACGAGCCGCCGTCGGAGAAGCCGCCGAGCGCGACCCGGGAGACCGCGAGGCCGGCGGCGACCCGTTCCAGCGCCGCGTCGAGGACCGCCACGTCCCGGCCGAGCCCGCCGGCGAGCAGGTCCCAGGTCGAGGCGACCGAGGAGGTCGCGAGGACGGCGACCCCGCGGGCGGTGGCGACGTCGCCCACCGCGGCCAGCGACTGGTCCGCCGTCCCGCCCGCCCCGTGGCAGAACACGAGCAGCGGGCGTGGGCCGGGCGGGCCGCCGGGGACGGCGACCAGCGCCTCCGGGCCGCCCAGCTCCAGCGCCGTCGTGCCGGCCGGCAGCGGTGGCCCGGCGGGCTGCGCACCGGGGCGGGCGTCGAGGCGGCCGGCACCGGCCGCGGGCAGTGCCACCGGACTACACCGCGTGTGCCATCGGCGGCACGTGCTCGTCCGGCCGCTCGAGGTGCAGCGGCTGCAGCGGCGTCGTCTCCTCCAGGTACAGCAGAGCGTCGTAGCGGTCGCCGGTCACCGTGGGCACGTAGTTGCCCCAGCGCTCCCGCTCGGGCCGGTGGACGACGCCGATCGCCCGGTGCCCGAGCCGCCGGTCCAGCCAGTCCGGGCGCTCCCCGGGCGGGACGACGACGAGCGCGTCGTGCCCGACCTCGCGGTGCAGCAGGTCCTCGAGGCTCCCCTCGCGCGCGGGCGGCACGGTCATCCGCTCCACCTGCGCGCCCCACTCCCGCCCGGCGACGACGCCGCCGCGGTGGCCGGCGAACCCCACCAGGACGACGTCGTCGGCGCCGTGCCGCTCGCGCAGCAGCCGGCCGACGTTGGTCATGCCGGCGTCGGCCATGTCGGTGGCCCGGGCGTCGCCGACGTGCGTGTTGTGCTCCCAGACCACGGCCTTCGCGCCGGTGTGGCCCACCAGCCGGTCGAGGGTGTCGGCCATGTGCACGTCCCGGACGTTCCACGACTCCGCCGAGCCACCGACCATCGCCCGGTAGTAGCGCTCCGCGCCGACGACCACCGCGGCGTTCTGCTCGGCGGAGAACCGGTCGTCGGGGTCGTCGTCCGCGCCGCGCTGCTCGCACAGCCGCCGCAGCAGCGCGACGACGGTCTCCTCGCACGCCGCCGGGGCGAACCGCTGGGCGAAGGCGTACTCGACGCCGTCCTCGCCGAAGGGCTCGAAGCAGCGCAGCGCCTGCCGGGCGGCCTCGACGTGGCCGGGTTCGTGCTCCTGCACCCAGGCCAGCAGCTCGTGCATCGAGTCCCAGAGGCTGTAGACGTCGAGGCCGGCGAAGCGCACCCGCGCGGCCTCGGGGCGGCCCGCGTTGACCCCGCGCAGCCACCGGCAGAAGTCGACGACGTCGTCGTTGGCCCACATCCAGGTCGGCCAGCGGTCGATCGCGTCCAGGGCCGTCCGCGGGTCCTCGGCGCCCCTGGGCCGCAGCCGCACGCTGCGGTCGACGCGGGCGCAGTCGGGCCAGTCGCCCTCGACCGCGACCAGCCCGAACCCGCGCTCCTCGACCAGCCGGCGGGTCAGCGCGGCGCGCCAGGCGTAGTACTCGTGGGTGCCGTGACTGGCCTCGCCGACCGCCACCACGCGCGCCTCCCCGATGCGCTCGAGCAGCGGGTCGAGGTCGGCGTCGTCGCGCAGCGGGCGGGCCAGCTCCCCGAAGCCGTCCATCAGGACCTCCCGGCCGCCCCTTCGCGGACGACCCACTCCGCGACCGCCCGGCGGTCGCCCGTGCGCAGCCAGGTGCTCCGCTGCCGCGCCGCCGACGTACCCCGGCCGAGCAGGTCCTGCACCCGGGCGGTCACCTCGTCCCACTCCCCCGCCGTGGTCAGGTCCTCCTCCAGCTCGGCCAGCAGCCCGGTCACCGCCGTGCGGGCGTCGACCAGCTCCTCGCGCAGCGGGTCGAACAGCGGGCCGGTGAGCCCGGAGCGCGCCGCCCGCCACCGCGCCGCGCGCAGCACCTCCGGGCGCAGCTCCGGCACCGGCTCGCCGCGCTGCGCCCGCCCGGCGAGCACGCGCACCAGCGAGCGGACCAGCGCGGCGTGCAGGACGGTGTCGTCGAGGGTGGTGCAGACGTCGGCCAGCCGGAACTCGATCGTGGGCAGCCGCGCCGAGGGGCGGACGTCCCAGTACAGGTGCGACCCGTCGGCCACCACGCCGGAGGCGACCAGCGCGGACAGCACCCGGCGGTAGCCGTCGGCGTCGCCGAGCGGCTCGGGCGCACCGGCGTGCGGGAAGCGGGTCCACCACAGCGTCCGCCAGGACTCGTAGCCGGTGTCGACGCCGTCGTGGAACGGCGAGCTGCCGGTCATCGCGAGCAGCACCGGCAGGTAGGGGCGGGTGCGGTCGAGGACGGCGACGGCGGTGTCGAGGTCGGGGACGCCGACGTGCACGTGGCAGCCGCAGATGTCCTGCTGGCGCGCGAGCCCGGCCCAGCGGTCGACCATCGCCTCGTACCGCTCGCCCGGGGTGACCGGCATGGTGTGCCAGGAGTCCCACGGGTGGGTGGAGGCGGGCAGGAGCAGCAGGCCGTCGCGCTCGGCCGCGGCGGCCGCCTCGGTGCGGGCGGCCACCAGCTCCGCGCGCACCTGCTCGAGCGTGGTGCACACGCCGGTGGCGATCTCCAGCTGCGTGGTGGCGATCTCCGGGTGCACCCGCTCCCCCGCCTCGCCGGCCAGCGCCGCCGCGGACGCCCGGGGGCCGGGCGTCAGCTCCAGGGTGTCCGGGGAGACGAGGTGGAACTCCTCCTCGACGCCGAGGGTGCGCCCGACCGCACCGCCCTCGGTCTGCAGGCCGTCGGTGCGCACGCCCCTCCTCGGTGCCGGTCCGGACGCCGGGCAGGCCGACGCTACGGCCGCCGGGGCCCCGCCGCACCTGCTGACCAGCACGCTCGTGCTCTGCACACCCACGTGCGCAGAGCACGAAGGGGGACGCCGCAGGTGCCGCCGTGGCCGCTCGTGCTCTGGCCGCAGGAGTGGGCAGAGCACGAGTGCGCGCGGGACACCTCCCGCCGTTCACCGTGGGCGCAACGGAGGGGGTGGCAGGGCGGCCCGGGGAGGCGTGCACTGGTCGGTGCAACGCTGTAATCACGACCGGAGGTGGACCGTGGCCCGACCCGACACCGACGCGGCCCTGGACGCCTACTCCCAGGTGGTCACCGCGGTCGCCACCGACCTCACCCCGCACGTCGCCGCCCTGCAGGTGACCTCGCCCGACGGCCGCGGCGGCGGCGCCGGTTCCGCGGTCGTCGTCCCCGGTGACGGGCTGATGCTCACCAACGCGCACGTCGTCGGCCGGGCGCGCAGCGGGCGCGCGGTGTTCGGCGACGGCACCGAGACGCCCGTCGAGGTGGTGGGCACCGACCCGCTGTCCGACCTCGCCGTCGTCCGGGCGACCGCCGGCGCGCCCGAGCCCGCCGAGCTCGGCGACGCCGCGCAGCTGCGGGTGGGCCAGCTCGTCGTCGCCGTCGGCAACCCGCTCGGACTGGCCGGGTCGGTGACCGCGGGCGTGGTCAGCGGCCTGGGCCGCTCGCTGCCCACCCGCGACGGGCGCACCGCCCGGGTGGTCGAGGACGTCATCCAGACCGACGCCGCGCTCAACCCCGGCAACTCCGGCGGCGCGCTCGCCGACTCGGCCAGCCGGGTGGTCGGCATCAACACCGCCGTCGCCGGGTGGGGCCTGGGCCTGGCGGTGCCGGTCAACGCCACCACCCGCCGCATCGTCGACGCGCTGGTCCGCGACGGGCGGGTGCGCCGCGCCTACCTGGGCCTGGTCAGCAGCCCCGCGCCGCTGCCGGCCCCGCTGGCCGAGCGCACCGGCCGGCGCCGCGGCCTGCGGGTGGTCGACGTCGTCCCGGGGTCGCCGGCCGACCGGGCCGGGCTGCGCGCCGGCGACCTGGTGCTGGAGGCCGGGCGGGCGCCGGTGGCCGAGGCGCAGAGCCTGCAGCGGCTGCTGTTCGCCGAGGCGATCGGCCGGCCGCTGCCGGTCACGGTGTACCGGCTCGGGGCGATGGTCGACGTCATCGCGGTGCCCACCGAGCTCACCGGCTGACCCTCCCCGGCGCCCTCCCTCCGAGGGGGACGGCCGTCGTCGCGCTCAGGACCGGCGTGACGGGTGACGATGTCGTCCGCGACGGAGGGAGGACCCGTGCAGGGAGACCGCAGGGGTGGGCTGGGCCTGCTCGCGCTGCTGTACGGCTGCGCCGCCGTCCTGTGCGCCGCCGGTGCGCTGTGGCCGATGCACCCCCGGACACCGGTCGTCCTGCTGACCGCGCTCGCGGTCGTCGGCGGGCTCGGCTCCGCGGCGCTGTGGCACCTGCGCGAGCACGCGCCGACGGGCCGCTCCCCCATGGCCGTCGTGCACGCCGCCCTCGCGCTGCTGTCCCTGCTCACCGCGGTCCTCGCCTGGCGCTCGGTCACCGCGGTCGGCGTCGTCGGCCTCGGCCCGGTCGTGGTGGCGCTCGGGGTGCTCGCCGGGCACGTGCTGCCGCCCGCGCAGGCGCGGCTGCACGTCGCGGGCGGGGTCGCCGTCGTCACCGCGGGCGCGCTCGCCGCGACGCCGGAGGGGTTCCTCTCGGCCTGGCTGGCCGCCGTCGCCACGGTCGCGGTGCTCACCGAGGCGCAGATCCGGCAGTCCGGGGCGCTGCGCCGCGCAGCCGGCACCGACCCGCTGACGGGGGTGGCCAACCGCCGCGCCTGGGAGGCCGAGTCCGCCCGGCTGCTCGCCCACGCGCAGCGCGCCGGGGAGCCGCTGACCGTCGTGGTCCTCGACCTCGACGGGTTCAAGGCCGTCAACGACACCGGGGGCCACTCCGCCGGCGACGCGCTGCTGCGCTCGCTCGCCTCGGCCTGGAGCCGGGAGCTGCGCCGCTCCGACCTGCTCGGCCGCCTCGGCGGGGACGAGTTCGTGCTCTGCCTGCCCGGCACCGGGACCGACCGCGCCGCCGAGCTGCTGGACCGGCTGCGCGCCGTCTCGGTCGGGGCGTGGTCGGCGGGGGCGGCCGGCGCCCGGCCCGGCGAGGACCTCGCCGCGACGCTGGCCCGCGCCGACGCCGCGCTGTACCGGGAGAAGCGCGCCCGCCACCCGGCCGCCGGCTGACCTCCCGCGTCGGCCCGGCACCCCTCGGTGCCGACGCGCCACGGACCCCGCCGCCGCCCGACCGCGGCACCGCCCGGGCGGCGCCGCCGGTGCCACCCTGGGCCCGCCCGGCGACCGGTCGCGCGCGCCGTCCCGGGCGCGAGGGGGCGGCCATGGCCTCGGTGGTGGTGTGCGGCGGCGGCGTGGTGGGGCTGTGCGCCGCGATGATGCTCGCGGCCGACGGTCACGACGTCACCGTCCTCGAGTCCGACCCCGACGGCGCCCCGACCACGCCCGCCGAGGCGTGGGAGTCCTGGCGGCGCACCGGGGTCGCGCAGTTCCGGCAGCCGCACAACCTCTTCGCCCGGTTCCGCGCGGTCGCCGACGACGAGCTCCCCGGCCTCACCGACCGGCTGGTCGCCGACGGGTGCGTGTGGATCGACTACACCACGATGCTGCCGCGGTCGATCCCCGACCGCGCGCCCCGGGTCGCCGACGAGCGGCTGCGCTTCGTCACCGGGCGCCGGCCGGTGGTGGAGTCCACGGTGGCGGCCGCCGCCGAGGAGGCCCCGCGGGTCACGGTGCGCCGCGGCGTGCAGGTGGCCGCTCTGCTGCCGGGGACGCCCGCGGCCGGCGGCGTCCCGCACGTGGCGGGGGTGCGGACGGCGGCGGGCGAGGAGCTGCGGGCGGACCTCGTGGTCGACGCCACCGGCCGGCGCACCCGCTCGGCGCAGTGGCTGGCCGACCTCGGCGCCCGGCCGCCGGAGCAGCGGGCGCAGGCCTCGGGGTTCGTCTACTACACGCGCTACTTCACCGGCCCCGACCGGCCGGTGCGCCGCGCTCCCGGGCTCATGCCGCTGGGCAGCGTCTCGGTGCTCACGGTGGAGAGCGACAACGACACCTGGTCGGTGACCGTGTTCGGGCTGACCGGTGACCGGCCGCTGCGGGAGCTGCGCGACCCCGCCGTGTTCGACCGGGTGGTCGCGGCCTGCCCGCTGCAGGCGCACTGGCTGGACGGGCGGCCGCTGGGCGGGGTCACGGCGATGGCCGGGGGCCTGGACCGCAGCCGCCGCTTCACCGTCGACGGCCGGCCGGTGGTGACCGGGTTCGCCGCCGTCGGGGACGCGTGGGCGTGCACCAACCCGTCGGCCGGCCGCGGCCTGTCGGTCGGCATCGCGCACGCCGCGCTGCTGCGCGCCGCGGTCGCCCGCGACCTGGACCGGCCCGCCGACCTGGCCGCGGCCTTCGACGCGGCGACCGAGCGGCGGGTCGGGCCGTTCGTCACCGACCAGCTGGCCGAGGACCGCTCCCGGCTGGCCCAGATGGACGCCGCCCGGCGCGGGGCGCCCGAGCCGCCGCTGTACCCGGAGCTCGCGGCCTTCCTCGGGGTCGCGATGCAGGACGCCGACGTGTTCCGGGCCATGCTCGAGTACCGGCTGTGCATGGCGCCGCTGGCCGACCTGCTGGCCGTGCCGCTGGTCCGCGAGCGGGTGGCCGCGGCGGTGCCCGACCCGCCGCGGCCGTTCCCCGGCCCCGACCGCGCCCGGCTGCTGGAGCTGCTGGCCGCCTAGGGACGGCGGCTCGCCGTGACCGCCCGGCGGGTTGCGCTGGGCTGCCGTGTGGTGACCGGGTATCCACGAACGGTGACCGAGCAGCATGTCCTCGCGCATCTGGCCCGCCGCTTCGCCCGCAGCGAGGAAGTCATCGCCACCGAGACACTGACCTGGGTGCTACGTCGCTCGCCCGCCGCCCGCGCCGCGGTCATCGACTCGGCTCGGAGTCTGGGCGCCGAACTGCCCGCGGACCTCGACTTCTCCGGCCAGGTCAGCGACAGCGAGACCGGCCGTCCGGACGTCGTCGGAACTGACGAGCAGGGTCGCGAGCGCCTGCTGATCGAGGCCAAGTTCGCTGCCGCGTTGACCGAGCACCAACCGGGCGGCTACCTGCGTCGCCTGCCACTCGAGGAGACGGGGATGTTGCTCGTCGTGGCGCCGGAGAGGCGTCAGGCCAGCCTCTGGTCGGAACTCGTGGCTGCCCTACCCGGCGCTGGTCCGGCCCCGGCGCCCTCGACCGCCGCACCGACGCGTGCATCCCTGGAGACAGGTCGTGGTCACCGACTCGCGCTGACTTCCTGGCGGAGGTTGGTCACCGGCGTCCTGGACGCTGTCGAGCAGGCCGGCGAACGGCGACTCGGGCAGGACGTCAGACAGCTGCTCGCCCTCACCGAGGCGATGGACGACCGCGCCTACGAGCCGGTCCGCCCGGAGGACCTCAACCAGCAGGTCGGTCGTCAGGTGCACCAGCTCAGACGACTCGTCGACGCGAGCTGCCGTCACCTTCTCGAACTCGGCGTCCTCCAGGACGCCAGCCGGAGGGAGTCACACCGCCACGGCTTCAGCGGCTGGGGAGTCGCCACGCGATCGACCGGAAAGCGGCTCTGGTTCGGCTACTGGAGCGAGACCTGGGCGGATCACGGCGTCTCGCCGCTCTGGGCCGAGGTCTTTCCCACACCACTGTGGAGCCGGCGCCTGCTGCAGCAGGCACTCGCCCCCTTCGCGGCAGCAGGCGGCGTCGGGCTGTTCGAGAGGGATCGCTCCCTCGCCGTCCCACTCGTCCTGCCTGCCTCGGCGAGTGAGGATGAGACCATCAGATCGCTCGTCGACCAGGTGACGACGATCGCGGACCTCCTCGCCGCAGTTGCCCCGGCCGGGGCCTCCGGCGAGGCCGAGACGGAGCCGCAGACCCTCGCTGCGGACTCTGACGACCCCGAGCCCTGACACCGGTGACTCGTCAGGGGCGGCGCCAGTCGTCGCCGGTCAGGTGAGAGCCCGCCATCGGGCCCATCTGCAGCATGCCGCCGTCGACGGCGTACGAGGAGCCGGTCACGTAGGACGCCTGGGGCGAGGCGAGGAAGGCGACGACGGCGGCCACCTCGTGCGCGTCCCCGGGCCGGCCGACCGGGACGCCGGGGCGCTCGTGGCCGGGCGCGGTCGGGTCCTCGTCCTCCTGGCCGGTCATCGGGGTGGCGATCTCCCCCGGCGCGACGGCGTTGACGGTGATGCCGTGCTCGGCCAGCTCGATCGCCGCGACCCGGGTGAGCAGGCCGAGCCCGCCCTTGGCCGCGCAGTAGGCGGCCGCGCCGACCCGCGGCTGGTGCTCGTGCACGCTCGTCACGTTCACGATCCGCCCGCCCCGCCCGGCGGCCACCATGCGGCGGGCCGCGCGCTGCAGGCAGAGGAACGCCGCGTCGAGGTCGGTGGCCAGCACCTCGCGCCAGGTCTCGTAGTCGGTGTCCAGGACCAGCGTGGAGTGGCCGGTGCCGGCGTCGTTGACCAGGACGTCGACGCCGCCGAGGGCGTCGGCCAGGTCGTCGACGACGGCGGCGGCGCCCGGCAGCTTCGTGAGGTCGACGTGGCGCACCTCGGCCCGGCGCCCGCGGGCCCGCACCTCGTCGGCGGTGCCCTGCGCGTGCGCCTCGTCGCGGTACCAGGTGATGCCGACGTCGCAGCCCTGCTCGGCGAGCGCGACCGCGACCGCCCGCCCGATGCCCGACTCCGACCCGGTGACGACCGCGACGCGGTTCGCTGACTCCGTCATGCCCCCATGCTGGGGGCGGCGTCAGGGGCCCGCGCGGCGGCGGTGCGGCGAGCGGCCACCTCCCGCAGGTGCGCGGCGAACTCCGGCGGGCCCAGGACGGTGGACGGCGCACCCGTGACGACCAGCGCGCACGCCGCCCAGTCGAGGTCGTCGCCGTCGACGCGCACCCGGCAGCCGCCCGGGCGCTCCCCGGGCACGGGCCGACGTCGCCGCCCCGGCCGACGAGGTGCGCCGCCGGATCGGCCGGTGGGCGAAGGCGCCGTGGTTCGCGCCGGGCGCGGTGCAGTCGGCGCGGCGGGTGTTCCCGCACGTGATCGCCGAGACCGCGCAGCACGCGGGGCACGCCGACGTCCTGCGCGAGTCCCTCGCCGGGCAGAAGACGACGGGCTGACGGGTCAGGCCTCCAGCGGCGCCTGTTCCAGCTCCGTGACGCGGTCGGCGGCGCGGTCGCGGTCGGCGGCCGCCCGCCGCGCCGCCCGGTCGGCCGCCGCCGCCCGCCGGCCGGTCCTGGCGGCCTCGGCCCCGGCCGCCTCCGCGTCGGCACGCACCCGCTCGAGCTCGGCCTCCAGCTCCCCGACGCGGGCGGTGAGCTCCTCCTGCCGGCGGGCGGCCCGCCCGGCCCGCTCGTGCGCGGCCCGGGCGGCCTCCTCCGCCTCCGCGGCCTCCCGCTCCGCGGTCCCCGCCTCCTCGCGGGCCGCGGCCAGCTCGCGCTCGCGCCGCTCCTGCGCGGCCCGCCGCCGCTCCTCCGCCGCGCGCCGGGCGGCGTCCGCCCGGGCGTGCCGCTCCGGTGCCGGCGCGGTGCGCCCGGTCCGCGGCGGGGGCACCACCCGCAGGTCCGGGCGGGTGCCGAAGCCGGGCCCGAGGCCGCGGGAGGACAGCGGCGCGGTGAGCCGGCCGCCCAACAGCGCCTCCCCCGCGTCCGGGTCGGCCAGCGCGGCCCGCAGCGTCTCCTCCACCTGGTCGGCGACGGCGTCGCTGAGCGGGGTACCGCGGCGCGCGGCCACCGCCCGGGCCCGGCGGGTGAGCGCGGCCAGCAGCCGGGAGCGCTGGGTGCCCAGCTGCCGCAGCTCGTCGCCGGCCAGGGTCTGCTGCGCCTCGCGCAGCAGGTCGCCGAGCTCCACGAGGCCGGCGATCTCGTCGGGCTGCTCGCGCACCAGGACGTTGCAGGCCCACGCCGCGGCCGTGGGCCGGGTGAGGGTGCCGATCCCCCGCGCGAGCGCCCGGTCCCCGGCGGCCCGGGCGCGGCAGGCGGCCTCGGTGCGGGCGGCGACGAACTGCCCGGGCGGCACCGCATAGAGCTCCTCGGCGACCTCGTCGAGGTCCACGGCGCCTCCTCCCGGCTCGCACGGTCGCCGCCGACCCTGCCACGGGAAGAGCGGACCGGCCGGGGGACGTTGCCGCCCGCGTCGCGCGGGTGGTCGACTCCCGGCGACAGCCGCGACGAGAGGGGGACCGTGATGACGACGTGCGGGCACCTGGACCAGATCCGCGACGTCTCGCCGGACTCGGACGAGGGCTGCGGCGACTGCCTCGCCATCGGCAGCCGGTGGGTGCACCTGCGGATGTGCCTGTCCTGCGGGCACGTGGGCTGCTGCGACTCCTCCCCGAACCGGCACGCCACCGCGCACGCGGGCGCCAGCGGCCACCCCATCGTCCGCTCGGTCGAGCCGGGCGAGGACTGGCGCTGGTGCTACGTCGACCAGGCGCTGGTGTGATGGAACTGCCCCTCGTCGGCCTGCTGGCCGGCTCCTTCGCCGTCAGTGCGCTGGCCCGGCGGCTGGGGATCTCCCCGCCGCTGCTCCTGGTGCTGGTCGGGCTCGCGGTGTCCTTCCTGCCGGGCGTGCCCGACTACGCGCTGGACCCGCACCTGATCCTCACGCTGGTCCTGCCGCCGCTGCTGTACTCCGCGGCGCTGGACAGCTCCTACCTGCGGCTGCGGGCCAACCTCCGCGCGATCGGCATGCTCGCCGTCGGGGCGGTGCTGCTCACCACGGTCGCCGTGGGGCTGGCCGCGTGGTGGCTGGTGCCGGGCCTGCCGCTGGTCTCGGCGCTGGTGCTCGGCGCCGTCGTCGCCCCGCCGGACGCGGTCGCGGCGACCTCGGTCGGCCGCCGGCTGGGACTGCCGCGGAAGGTCATGACCATCCTGGGCGGCGAGAGCCTGGTCAACGACGCCACCGCGCTCACCGTGTACCGGGTCGCCGTCGCGGTCGCCGCGGGCGCCGGCTACGGCATCGCCGAGGGCGTGGGCGTGTTCGTCCTCGCCGCCGCCGGCGGCGCCGCGATCGGCTGGGCGCTGGGCTGGCTGGTGCACCGCATCCGCCGGCTGCTGCGCGACGGCGTGCTGGAGAGCGCGCTCGGCCTGCTCGTCCCGTTCATCGGCTTCACCGTCGCCGAGGAGGTGCACGCCTCGGGCGTCCTCGCGGTGGTCCTCGCGGGCCTCTACCTCGGGCACCGCTCCCCCGCGGCGCACCCGGTCGCCCGGCTGCAGGACCGCGCGGTGTGGCAGGCGGCCGACACCGTCCTCGAGGCGACGGTCTTCGCGCTGATCGGCCTGCAGCTGCGGGCGGTGGTCACCGGCGTCGGTCCGTCGGTGGGCACGCTGACGGCGGTCGGCCTGTTCCTCGTGCTCGTCGCGCTGGCCGCCCGGGTCGTGTTCGTCTTCCCCACCACCTACCTGCGGCCGCTGGCCCGCCGCCGCCCGGACTGGACCCCGCCGCCGTGGACGTACCCCGCCGTCATCTCCTGGGCCGGGATGCGCGGCGTGGTCTCGCTCGCCGCGGCGGCCGGGATCCCGCTGACCACCCTGTCGGGCGCGCCCTTCCCCGGGCGTGACGAGATCGTCTACCTGACCTTCGTGGTCACCGTGGGCACCCTGCTGCTGCACGGGCTGACGCTGCCGGCGGTGATCCGGCGGCTGGGCGTGCAGGCCTCGGACGAGGCCGCCGACGCCCTCGCCGAGGCGCAGGCCCAGAACGACGCCGGCCGGGCCGCCGTGGCCCGGCTCGACAGCCTCGACGACGGCGACCCGCTGCACGCCGCCACCGTCGCCGAGCTGCGGCAGCGGATGGAGGCGCGCACCAACGCGGCGTGGGAGCGGCTCGGCGGCCCCGTCCCCGGCGGCGGCGAGACGCCGAGCGCGGTCTACCGGCGGATGCGCCGGGCCATGCTCGAGGCCGAGCGCGAGGTGTTCGTCCGGTACCGCGACGCGCGGCGCATCGACGACGAGGTGTTCCGGCGCGTGCAGCACGAGATGGACCTGGAGGAGGTCACCCTGCTGCGCGAGTAGGACCGCTCACCGGCCGAGCGCGGCCAGCCGCTCGTCGCGGGCGGCCCGCAGCAGGCCGGGCAGCCGCGGGTCGGCGAGGACGGCGGCGTCCCGGACGGCGACCTTGCGGAACGACGTCCCCGTGCCCTCGAGCAGCCCGCCGTCGAGGCCGGCGCCGGCCAGCGCCGCGCCGCGGTTGAAGCCGAGGTTGAGGTGCCGGTCGTAGACGTCGAGGTAGGCGTAGTGCTCGGAGTTCTTCCGCGGGCCCACGCCGTAGCCGACGGTGCGCTGGCGCGGCCACACCACCCGCACGACGCCGGGGTCGGCCTCGCGGACGAGGGCGTCCGCGGCGCGGACGAGGTCGGCGGTGGCGGGCGGCAGGCCGGCGAGCAGGAGGTCCCACGGGTCGTCGTCCACCCCGGCCATCCTGCCCCGGTCCGGGCCTAGGCTGGCCGCAGCCGTCCCCCGGAGGTCCCCGTGCTGCTGCGTCTGCTCGGTCTGCTGCTGGTCGTCTGGCTGGTCGTGACGATCGTCGGGTGGGTCGTCGAGGGCCTGTTCTGGCTGGTCCTCGTCGGCCTGGGGCTCCTGCTCGTCACCGCCGCCCTCGGCATGCGGGAGCGCACCCGCCGCTGAGCCTCAGGCCGGCACCCGGGCGCGGCTGCTCAGCACGAACCGGTTGCCGTCCGGGTCCGCGAACACCGCCTGCCGGCCCCACGCCTCGGTCGTCAGCGGCCCCTCGAACGGGACGCCCGCACCGGCCATCCGCGCGTACTCGGCGTCGACGTCGTCGACCTCGAACACCAGGCCCTGCAGCGAGCCCGGCGGCATCCGGTCGAACCAGGTGACCAGCGTCAGCGAGGTGCCCGAGCCCGGCGTGCCCACCTGCACCCAGCGCATGCCGGGTGCGAACTCCGCGTCGCGCAGCACCGCCAGGCCGACCTGGCCGGTCCAGAAGCGCAGCGCGGCGTCCTGGTCGGTGACGGGCACGGAGACGACGGTGACGTCCACGGGGACCTCCTCGGGCGCGGGGCGCCCAGTGCACCGCCCCGGCACCCCGGAGGTCCAGGGGTGCCGGGGCGGGCCGGTCGGTGCGCGCGGCCACCGCGGTGCCGAGCGAGCTGGTCGCGCTGACCGCGCCGATGGTGCCGGTGCCGGTGGCGGTCACGCCGATCGCGTCGAGCTCGAACGACAGCTCGACGACCAGGACGTGGAACACCAGCCCGCCGAGCAGGGTGACCCCGACCGGCGCGGCCAGCCGGGCCCAGGGCAGCGCCGGCAGCCCCTCCGAGCGGGCGGCCGCCGGGGTGGGGGCACCGCCCGCCCGGAGCGGGGATCACTTCTCCCGGGGTGCCGTATCAGCCAGGTCGATGCCCTCCCGCCCGCCCGGTGGGACGGCGAGCTCCGTCGCCCGGGAGACGACGTCGCGCAGGTACCGGTGCTCGGGGTCGTCGTCGTACACCGGGTGCCACCACATCGCCTCGACCAGCGGCCCGGCCTCGAACGGCGGCGGCAGCGCCCGGATGCCCGAGCCGAGCGGCAGCAGGTCGACCAGCCGGCGCTGCAGCAGCGCGATCCGGTCGCTGCCGGCCACCAGCGCCGGGACGGTCAGGAAGCTCTCGTTGACCACCTGCACCCGCGGCTCGATGCCGAGCTGGCGCATCTGCCGCGCGGCGGGGGTGGACGCCGTCTGCCCGTGGTAGGTCGCCACCCACGGCAGCTCCTCGAGGTCCTCGACGGTGAGCCCCCGCTCGGCCACGGGGTTGTCGGCGGCGACCACGCACACCCACTCGTCGCGGTAGAGGTCGCGGTGCGGCAGGTCGGCGGCGAACCCGTGCGGCAGCAGCATGAGGTCGGTGGTGAGCAGCGCCGAGGACGCGGTCTCCACGATCGCCGGCGAGTGCGGGGTCAGCCGCAGCCGGGTGTGCGGCGCCTCCTCGGCGAGCAGCGCGGCGATGGTGTCGCCGAGGACGACGACGACGTAGTCGCTCACCAGCACGGAGAACTCTCGGGTCGACGACGCGGGGTCGAACCCGGGCTGGGCGGTGAACACCCGCTCGACGCCGCTGAGCGCCACCCGCACCAGCTCGCGCAGCTGCACGGCCAGCGGGGTGAGCCGGTACTCGTTGCCGACCCGGGTGAGCAGCTCGTCGCCGAAGTGGCGGCGCAGCCGGGCCAGCGACGCCGACAGCGCCGGCTGGGACAGCCCCATCTGCGCCGCGGCCCGGGTGACGCTGCGCTGCTGGAGCAGGGCGTCGAGGGACACGAGCAGGTTGAGGTCCAGGCTCGCGAGGTTCACGACACCGACGGTATCGGCGCCGTCTATGACCCCCATCAGACATCTCGTCTTCCCTCCCCCACCCGGGGTGACGGACCGTGGTCCGCGTCACGACGAAGGAGACGCGACCGTGCCCGACCGCACCTGGCTGGACCCCGCCGAGCTCGACCGCACCGACCCCGAGACGGCGATCAAGGCCGCTGCCGAGCGGTGCTCCAACTGGGGCCGCTGGGGCGCCGACGACGTGCTCGGCACGCTCAACTTCCTCACCGAGGACAAGCGCCGCGAGGGTGCCGCGCTCGTGCGCCGGGGCGTGAGCTTCTCGCTGTCGCAGCGGTTCGACGCCGACGGCCCGCAGAAGGGCTGGCGCCGGCGCACCAACCCGGTGCACACGATGCTCGACACCGGCACCGACGCCGAGCGCGGCGTGCAGGGCTTCCCGCACGGCATCGGCGGCGCTGATGACGTGATCGCGATGCCGCTGCAGGCCTCCACCCAGTGGGACGGCCTGGGCCACATCTTCGACCACGGCAACGCCTGGAACGGCCGCCGCGCCGGCGACGTCGTCACCAGCCTCGGCGACGCCGTCACCGGCATCGAGACCGTCGCCGACCGCATCGCCGGCCGCGGCGTGCTGCTGGACGTCGGCCGCGCGATCGGCACCGACGGCGAGCTGCCGGACGGCTTCGCCATCACCCCCGACCACCTCGAGGCCACCATCGCCGCCCAGGGCGGGTCCGCCCGGGTCGGCCGCGGCGACCTGCTGCTGGTGCGCACCGGCCAGCTCACCCGGGCCCGCCGCTCGGTCGCCGCCGGGCAGGGGTGGGGCGACTACGCCGGCGGCCCCGCGCCCGGCCTGAGCTTCACCACCGCCGACTGGCTGCACGCCACCGAGATCGCCGGCGTCGCCACCGACACCTGGGGCTTCGAGGTGCGGCCCAACGAGTTCGACGTCGCCTTCCAGCCGCTGCACCAGGTGTGCATCCCGAACACCGGGCTGTTCCTCGGCGAGCTGTGGGACCTCGACGCCCTCGCGGCCGACTGCGCCGCCGACGGCGTCTGGGAGTTCTTCCTCGCCGCCGCCCCCCTGCCCGTGACCGGCGCCGTCGGCGCCCCCGTCAACCCGATCGCCGTCAAGTAGGAGGCCCCCGATGCCCGCCGTCAGCAACGTCCTGGTGGTCGGTGCCGGCCTCGCCGGCGCCGCCACCGCCATCCGCCTGGCCGAGGCCGGCGTCGCCGTCGAGCTGGTCGAGATCAAGCCGGAGGTGACCGCCCTCGGTTCCGGCATCACGCTGCAGGGCAACGCGCTGCGCGAGCTGCGCACCCTCGGCGTGTGGGAGCGGGTGTCCGCCGCCGGGTACGCCTTCGACGTCACCGGCATCCGGGCGCCCGACCCGGCCGGCACCGTCGTCGCGGAGGTCCCCGACGCGAAGACGGGCGGCCCGGACCTGCCCGCCGTCATGGGGATGTCGCGCCCGGAGCTGGCGCGCATCCTCACCGACCGCGCCGCCGAGGTCGGCGTCAAGGTCCGGTTCGGGACGACGCACACCGAGCTGCGCCAGGACGCGACCGGCGTCGACGTCGCCTTCGCCGACGGCTCGACCGGCCGGTACGACCTCGTCGTCGGCGCGGACGGCCTGCGCTCGTGGACCCGCCGGGCGCTCGGCATCGAGCTGGAGACCAGGCCGGTCGGCATGGGCATCTGGCGCGCGTTCGGCCCGCGGCCGGCGAGCGTGACCCGCACCGACCTGTACTACGGCGGGCCGTCGTTCATCGCCGGCTACTGCCCGACCGGGGAGGACTCGCTCTACGCCTACATCGTGGAGCCGGCGCAGGACCGCTCGACGCTCACGCCCGAGGAGCAGCTGGCCACCATGCGCGAGCTCGCCGCGGCCTACCACGGGCCGTGGGACGACGTCCGCGAGACGCTCACCGACCCGTCCCGGGTGAACTACACCTGGTTCGAGACCCACGTGCTGCCCGCCCCGTGGAACCGCGGCCGGGTGGTGCTGGTCGGCGACGCCGCGCACACCTGCCCGCCCACCATCGCCCAGGGCGGCGCGCAGGCGCTCGAGGACGCCTACGCGCTCACCGACCTGCTGCTCACCCGGTCCGCGCTGGACCAGGACCTGTGGGACGCCTTCACCGCCCGCCGCTTCGACCGCGCGAAGACCGTCGTCGACGCCTCCAACCAGCTCGCCCAGTGGCAGCTCGACCACGTGCAGGGCGACATCCCGGGCCTCATGCGCTCGATCGCCCAGCTCGTCGCCCAGCCCGCGTAACCCAGGGAGACCCCATGACCCAGCGCCTGATCACCCACCTGCGGCACGTCGACCTGGCCGTGCCCGACTTCGCCAAGCAGCTCGACTTCTTCTCCGGCACCTGGGGCCTCACGGCCGAGCACTCCGACTCGGGCCTGGCCTTCCTCGCCGCCGAGGGCAGCCCGGAGCAGTACGTCGTCCGGCTGCGCGAGGCCACCGACAAGCGGATCGACCTGATCAGCTTCGGCGCCAAGGACCGGGCCGACGTCGACACCCTGGCCGGGAACCTGGCCCGCGACGGCGTCCAGCTGGTGCACGAGCCGACCGACCTGCAGACCCCCGGCGGCGGCTACGGCTTCCGGTTCTTCGACAACGAGGGCCGCACGATCGAGGTCAGCGCCGACGTCGCCGTGCGGCAGCACCGCGCGGTCGAGGAGGGCGAGTCGATCCCGGTGCGGCTGTCCCACGTGGTCGTCAACTCCGCCGACCCCGAGGGCACCCTGGCCTTCTACGAGAAGCACCTGGCGTTCTCGCTGTCGGACACCCTGATGCACCCGCGGATGGGCAACATGATGTGGTTCATGCGGACCAACGCCTGGCACCACTCGATGGCGATCGCCCGCGGTCCGCACGCCTCGCTGCACCACGCCTCGTTCGAGCTGCGCGGCCTCGACGAGTACATGCGCGGCACCGGCCGGCTGCTGCGCCAGGGCGTGGAGAAGATCTGGGGCCCGGGCCGCCACCTGGCCGGGAACAACACCTTCTCCTACTTCCTCGACCCGCACGGCAACACCGTCGAGTACACGACCGAGCTCGAGGTCCTCGACGAGGACACCTGGCACCCGCACGTCTACGACTTCAGCAACCCCGAGGTCAGCGACCAGTGGGGCACCGCGAACGCGATGAACGAGTTCGTCGCGAGGAAGTCGTTCAACGACCCCGACAAGGGTCTGTTCGTCGCTCCCCCGGTCTGATGCGGTTCGCCACCTGGTCCTCCGGGGGCGCGGTGCGGGCCGGCGTCGTCAGCGACCTCCCCGACGGCACGGCCGGCCTGCACGCCCTGCCGGAGGGGACGACGGTCCTCGACCTGGTCCGCGCCGGCCTGCCCGCCGCGCTGTCGGCCGGCGAGGAGGCGCTGCGCGGCCCGGCCGTGCCGCTGGGGTCGGTCCGCCTGCTGCCGCCGCTGGAGGCGCCGACCGTGCGCGACTTCGTCGCGTTCGAGGAGCACGTCGAAGGCGTGCGCAAGGCGATCGACGGCGTCGCCGGCGTGGTCGACGAGTGGTACCAGGCGCCGACGTTCTACTTCACCAACCCGTACGCGCTGGTCGGCGCGCACGACGACGTCGCGGTGCCGCCGGGCTCGCAGCGGTTCGACTTCGAGCTGGAGGTGGCGGTCGTCGTCGGCCGGGACGGCGCCTCGCTGACGCCGGAGCAGGCCCGCGAGCACGTCTTCGGCTACACGGTGCTCAACGACTGGTCCGCGCGCGACCTGCAGGCCCGCGAGATGAAGGTCAACCTCGGCCCGGCCAAGGGCAAGGACTCCGCCACCACGCTCGGCCCGTGGCTGGTCACCGCCGACGAGCTGGAGCCCTTCCGGGACGACGAGGGCTTCCTCGCGCTGGACATGCGGGTGTCGGTGAACGGCACCGAGGTCGGCCAGGACCTGCTGTCCAACATGGGCTGGCCGTTCGAGGAGCTCGTCTCCTACGCCTCCCGCGGCACCGAGGTCCGCGCCGGCGACGTGCTCGGCTCGGGGACCTGCGGCAACGGCGGCTGCCTGGCCGAGCTGTGGGGCCGCCGCGGCGAGGCCGCTCCGCCGCCGCTGCGGCCCGGCGACGTCGTGGAGATGACCGTCGAGGGCATCGGCACCATCCGCAACCGGGTGGTCGAGGGCGTCGACCTGCCGCCGGTGCCGGCCGCCCGGCCGCGGCCGCGCACCCGCAAGCGCCCGGCGTGAGCCTGACCGGCCGGGTCGTCGTCGTCACCGGCGCGGCCCAGGGGCAGGGCGCGGCCGAGGCCCGGCTGCTGGCCGCCGAGGGCGCGACCGTCGTCGCCACCGACGTGCAGGACGGCCCCGCCGAGGACCTCGGCGGGGCGGCCTACCGGCGGCTCGACGTCACCGACGCCGCCGGCTGGGCCGCGCTGGCCGGGGACCTCCGCGCCGAGCACGGCCGGGTGCACGGGCTGGTCGCCAACGCCGGGGTCACCTGGCGGGCGCGGCTGGCCGACCTCGACCCCGCCGACCTCGCCCGGGTGTCCGAGGTCAACGTCACCGGGACGCTGCTCGGCATCCAGGCGCTCACCCCGCTGATGACCGGCGGCGGCTCGGTCGTCGTCGTCGGCTCGGTGGCCGCGCTGACCGGGCACTTCCCGGTCGCCTACACCGCGTCCAAGTGGGGGCTGCGCGGGCTGGCCAAGGCGGCCTGCCTGGAGCTCGGCCCGCGCGGCATCCGGGTCAACACGATCCACCCCGGCTACGTCGAGACGCCGATGACCGCCTCGGCGGCGCCGGCGTTCCGCGCCGCCAACGTCGCCGAGACCCCGCTCGGCCGCACCGGCACCGTCGACGAGGTGGCGCCGCTGGTCGCCTTCCTGCTCGGCGACGGCGCCTCGTTCATCACCGGCGCCGAGATCCCCGTCGACGGCGGGATGACCGCCCACGGCGGCGTGAAGTCGATCAGCGACGCCGTGTCCGCCGCGGCGCCGGCCGCATCCTGAGAGGAACCGCCCCGTGTTCGAGTACTTCCCCACCGGTCCCTACACCTGGAACCTCGGCGTCGTCGCCACGCTGAACTCCGGCGGGCTCATCGACGAGGTCGACCGCGCCTGCCGGCCGATCAAGGACGCCGCGAACGCCGGCGAGGACGCCGGGACGCCGGACTTCCTGCGCGCCTGGACCGCGCTGACCGACCAGCTCGTCGGCCAGGCGGAGGCGGCCGAGAAGGCCGGGCACGTGCGCACCGCCGGGCAGCTGTGGTTCCGCGCCAGCAACTACCTCGCGCAGGCCGAGCGGATGCTCGCCCACTCCGACCCGAACCGGGTGCCCACCTACCGGCGGATGCTGGAGATCGCGCAGAAGGCGTTCGACACGCACAGCCCGCGCGTCTCCCGCGTCGCGGTCCCCTACGAGGGGACGACGCTGCCGGCCTACTTCTCCCAGGCGCCGGCCGCCGACGACGGCCCGGTCCCGGTGGTGGTGCTGGTCAACGGGCTGGACTCCACCAAGGAGCACATGTACGCCTCGAACCACTGGGAGGAGCTGGCCGCGCGCGGCATCTCCTGCCTGATGCTCGACCAGCCCGGCACCGGCGAGGCGCTGCGCCTGCAGGGGCTCACCGCGCGGGTCGACACCGAGGCGTGGGCCGGCGCCGCCGTCGACTGGCTGGAGCAGCGGTCCGACGTCGACGCCTCCCGCATCGGCATCGTCGGCTGGTCGCTGGGCGGCTACTACGCCCCGCGGGCCGCCGCGTTCGAGCCGCGGTTCGCCCTGTGCGTGGCGTGGGGCGCCAACCACGACTGGGGCGCGGTGCAGCGGCGCCGCCGTCAGCGCGAGGGCGAGCGGCCGGTGCCGCACTACTGGGAGCACGTCCTGTGGGTGTGGGGCGTCGACGGCGACGAGGACCACCTCGACGCGTTCCTCGACTTCGCCGACCAGGTCACCCTCGAGGGCGTCGTCGAGCGGATCCGCGTGCCGTTCCTCGTCGCGCACGGGGCCAACGACCGGCAGATCCCGCTGGAGATGGCGCACCGGTCCCACGACCAGGCGGTCAACTCGCCCAAGCGGGAGCTGCGGGTGTTCACGCCCGAGGAGGGCGCGACCGAGCACATCGGCCTGGACCACCTGCCGTTCGTGAGCACCTTCATCGCCGACTGGGTGGCCGACACCTTCGCCGAGCTGGGCGCCCAGCGGGCCTGACCCCGCCGGTCGTCGACCTGCTGCCGTCTCCGGGGCGCCGAGACGGCAGCAGGTCGACACCGGGGACGCGAGTGGTCAGCGACGGGGGTCTCGGGTGCCCGACGACCCCGGCGACCGGCCACTCGGCGACGACCGGGCGCTACGCCACCTGGAACGAGCGCTTCGCGAGGCCGATGAAGAAGCCGTCGATCGCGGTGGTGACGCCGGCCGTCGGGTCGGTCGCGGCGCCGAGGGTGACGAACAGCGGCGTGAAGTGCTCGACCGTCGGGTGGGCGTAGCGCAGGCCGGGCGCCCGCAGCCGGAAGCGGGCGAGCTCCTCGACGTCGCCCCGGTCGAGCGCGTCGGCGGCCCAGGCGTCGAAGTCCGCCGACCAGCCGGGGACGGCGCCGCCGAGCATCTCGCGGGTCAGGTACGGCAGGCCGTGGGTCATGAACCCCGACCCGACCACCAGCACGCCCTGCTCGCGCAGCGGCCGCAGGCGCTCCCCCAGCGCCAGCAGCGTCGCCGTGTCGTGCGTCGGCAGGCTCAGCTGCAGCACCGGGACGTCGGCCTCCGGGTACATGACCTTCAGCGGCACCCACGCGCCGTGGTCGAGGCCCCGGCCGCGGTGCTCGTACACGTGCGCCGTCTCCGGCAGGACGGCGAGCAGCTGCCGCGCCAGCTCGGTCGACTCCGGGGTGTCGTAGCGCATCCGCGAGTACATCGGGTCGAACCCGCCGAAGTCGTAGACGAGCTCGGTGGGCACGGTGCTGGTGATGCCGAGGGAGTCGGACTCCCAGTGCGCGCTGACGATGAGCACCGCCCGCGGCCGGGGCAGCGCCCGGGCCCAGGCGGCCAGCTCGCGCATCCAGGCGGCGTCCTCGAACAGCGGCGGCGCGCCGTGGCTGAGGTAGAGCGACGGCAGCGGGCCGTCGTCCGGCGTCCAGGGGCGGTGCTCCCCCAGCCCGGCGACGTGCCGCAGGTGCGCGGCGAAGGGGTGCCGGGGGTCGACGAGCGCGTCCGCGGCGGCGGTGGGGTGCACGGGTCAGCCCGCCAGCGGGAGGTCGAGGGCGTGCAGGTCCAGGGGGTGCAGGTCCAGGGTGTGCTGGGTGTGGTCGCGCTTGACGGCGAGGTAGCGGGCGTTGGCCGCCGACAGGTGGACGCCGGTGGGCACCCGCTCGGTCACCGCGACGCCGCGCAGCTCGAGCTGCGCGGCCTTGTCGGGGTTGTTCGACAGCAGCCGGACCCGGTCGGCGCCCAGCGCCTGCAGCATCTGCGCGGCGGCCGTGTAGTCGCGCTCGTCCTCGCCGCGGCCCAGCGCCCGGTTGGCCTCGTAGGTGTCGAGGCCGGCGTCCTGCAGCGCGTAGGCGTCGAGCTTGGCGTACAGGCCGATGCCGCGGCCCTCCTGGCGCAGGTACAGCAGGAAGCCGCCCTCGTCCGCGATCCGCTCGGCGGCCTCGCGCAGCTGCGGCCCGCAGTCGCAGCGCTGCGAGCCGAGGACGTCGCCGGTGAGGCACTCGCTGTGCGGGCGCACCAGCGGCGCCTGCCCGCCGGCAGCCGAGCGGGTCAGCGCGCCGCGCCAGTCGCCGAGACCCAGCAGCAGGTGCTCCCGGCCGTCGGCCAGCCCGTCGAAGGTCACCACCTCGGCCGTCGTGGCGTACCCGTCGGCGAAGCGCAGCGGCACGGTCACCCGGGTGCGCACCGTCGCCGAGGGGACCGGGGACACCAGGTCCGGGTCGAGGGAGAGGGTCACTGCGGCCTCCACGTCACTTGTACCTACAACCGATGACCCTAGTCCCCGTTGGTTGAAGCGACAAGCACCCGGGTGGGACGATGTCGTCGTGGGACCCCGGTGGCTGGACGACGACGAGATGCGGGCCTGGCTGCGCCTGGTCGCCGTCGTCGAGCTGCTGCCCGGCGTGCTGGACGGCCAGCTCCGCCGCGACGCCGGGCTGACCCACTTCGACTACCACGTGCTCGCGATGCTGTCCGAGGCGCCGGAGCGCACGCTGCGGATGACCGAGCTGGCCACCCGCACCAACGCCACGCTCCCCCGCCTGTCGCACGTCGTGCGGCGGCTGGAGGAGCGCGGCCTGGTCGAGCGGGCGCCGTGCCCCTCCGACGGGCGGGCCACCAACGCCCGGCTCACCGACGCCGGCTGGACCAAGGTCCGCGAGACCGCGCCCGGGCACCTGGCGACGGTGCGCGAGCACGTCATCGACGCGCTGACGCCGGAGCAGGTCGGCCAGCTCGCCGACGTCGCCGGGGCGCTCCTGGAACGGCTCGACCCGGACGGCCGCCTGGCCACGGGCCTGGCGGCGGCGGAGGCGCGCGGCCGGGACCGGTGACGCCGGACCGATGAGTCCGCGGCCACCGGCGGGTCCCCCTGGGGAACCCGACCCCGAGGAGGTCCCCGTGTACGCCACCCGCGTGCTCGCCCAGGCCACCGTCGCCGACCTCGACCGCGCCGAGCGCTGGTTCGCCGCGCTGTTCGGCCGCGCCCCCGACAGCCGCCCGATGGACGGCCTGCTCGAGTGGCACCTCACCGACTCCGCCGGCGTGCAGGTGTGGCGCGAGCCGGGGCGCAGCGGCCGCTCGACGGTGGTGATCGGCGCCGCCGACCTCGACGCGACCGCGCAGGACCTCGCCGCCGCGGGCGTCGCGCACGACGGGCCCGAGCCCGGTGGCGGCAGCCGCGTGCTGCGGCTGACCGACCCCGACGGCAACCGCGTCGTCGTGACCGGCGCCTGAGCGCGGTCAGCCGGCGACGCGGGTGGCCATGCCGGTGTAGTCGACGACCAGGCCGTCGCCGTCGACGGTGAGCTCGAAGGCGCCGTGCGCGTCGTCGGAGTACCGCCACCGCAGCGGGCCCAGCCGGCGGTAGGTCTGGTCGACCCGCGTCACCCCGAGCGCCGGCACGTCGACCCAGGCGACCGGCGTCGTCGCCTCCTCGCCGACGCCGAGGCCCGCCAGCCGCCGGATCGGGAAGGTGTTGGTCAACGGAGTGGCGGCGACGTCGACGTCCACACACCCGTCGAGCTCCGGGGCGCGCTCGCCGTCGACGGTCCACCGGCGGTGGTCGTCCGCCGACAGGGCCAGCCGGCGCTCTCCGGCGGCGGACACCGACGAGACCTCGACCGCGCGGGTGGCCCACGTCTCGTCGAGCCGCACGCGGAACGTGCAGGCGAGGACGGTCCCCGGGCCCGCGAGGACCTCGGTGCCGTGGAGCAGCCAGCCGCCGTCCCGCCGCTCGACGCGGGCCAGGCTGTGCCCGGCGTCCTCGTCGGTCCGCCGCCACGCCACCACCCGGGGGTCCATGCGCGGAGGCTAGGCCCGGCCACCGACGGACTCAGGCGGTGCGGGCGCCCTCCCACAGGTCGATGCCGGCGTCGACGGCGTGCCGGTCGATGCGGGCGAGCTCCTCGTCGCTGAAGTCCCGCCGCTCGAGCGCGCCGACGTTCTGCTCGAGCTGGGCGACGCTGCTGGCGCCGATGAGCACGCTGGTCACCCGCGGGTCGCGCAGCGCCCAGGCCAGCGCCATCTGCGCCAGCGACTGCCCGCGTTCGGCCGCCAGCTCGCCCAGCGCGCGGACGTGCGTGATCGCCTCGTCGGTGAGCAGGTCCGGCGACAGCGACTTGCCCTGGCTGGCCCGCGAGCCCTCGGGGATGCCGCCGAGGTACTTGTCGGTGAGCATCCCCTGCGCCAGCGGCGAGAACGCGATGCAGCCGGCGCCGACGTCGGCGAGGGTGTCGAGCAGGCCCTCGGTCTCGATCCAGCGGTTGAGCATCGAGTAGCTGGGCTGGTGGATCAGCAGCGGCGTGCCGAGGTCGGCGAGGATCGCGGCGGCCCTCGCGGTGTCCTCCGGCGAGTAGGAGGAGATGCCGGCGTAGAGCGCCCTCCCCGACCGGACGGCGGTGTCCAGCGCCCCCATCGTCTCCTCGAGCGGCGTCGTCGGGTCCGGCCGGTGCGAGTAGAAGACGTCGACGTAGTCCAGGCCCATCCGCCGCAGCGACTGGTCGAGGCTGGCGAGCACGTACTTCCGCGAGCCGCCGCCCTGGCCGTAGGGGCCGGGCCACATGTCCCAGCCGGCCTTGGTGGAGAGCACCAGCTCGTCGCGGTAGGGGCGGAAGTCGTCGCGCAGGTGGCGGCCGAAGTTGGTCTCCGCGCTGCCGTAGGGCGGGCCGTAGTTGTTGGCCAGGTCGAAGTGCGTGATGCCCAGGTCGAAGGCCCGGCGGAGGATGGCGCGCTGGCGGTCCAGCGGCACGTCGTCGCCGAAGTTGTGCCACAGCCCCAGGCTGATCGCCGGGAGGTCCAGGCCGCTGCGGCCGGTCCGGCGGTAGGTCATCGAGTCGTAGCGTCCCTCGGCTGCGGCATACGTCATGACGACGATCCTGCCCGGCACGCGGGGAGCCGAACCGGGCGCCCCGGGTGACGCAGCGCCGGGCCCTCCCCCGGGAGGGGGCGGGACCCGGCTGCACCGGGGCGACGGCGAGGACGATCACCGGCGCGGGGGCCCGTCCGCCCGACCCGGAGGGAGGGGCCGCGATGCCCTTCTTCGACGGCACCCGGGGCCGCGTGCACCACGACGCCTGGCTCCCCGACGGCGAGGCCCGCGCCGTCGTCGTCCTCCACCACGGCGACTTCGGCGAGCACCTGGGCCTCTACGCGCCCCTCGGCCGGCGGCTGGCCGCCGACGGGATCGCCGTGCACGCCCTGGACGCGATCGGCCACGGCCGCAGCGACGGCGCGCGCGACCTGATGCTCAGCCGGGACGACCAGGCCGACGACCTCCGCACGCTGGCCGCGATCGCCCGGGCCCGGCACCCCGGCCGGCCGCTGGTGCTGACGGGCCACTCCGGCGGGGGCGTGGCCGCGCTGCTGCTGGCCCAGCGGTCCCCCGACCTGGCGGAGGCGCTGGTCGTCTCCGACCCGCCCGCCCTCCCCGTGCCGGTGATCGAGGCGATGCTCGCCGAGGACGCCGGGGAGGTCGAGCCCCCGGACCCGGCGGAGGTGTTCAGCACCCACCCCGGCTACCTGGAGGCGCTGCGCACCGACCCGCTGGTGAACCGCGGGCCGGTGCCCCGGCAGACCCTGGAGGCGGTGGTCCGCTCGTGGGCCGCGGTGGCCGACGGGCTCACCCGGGGCCGGCCCGACGTCCCGACGCTGGTCCTGCACGGCGAGGCCGACCCGGTCGTCCCGCTGGAGAACTCCCGGGCGCTGGTCGCGCGGCTGCCGCGGGCGACGCTGCGCACCTTCCCGGGCGACCTGCACGACGTCCTCAACGAGCACGACCGCGACGCCGTGCACGACGTCGTCGCCGCCTTCGTGCTGGCGCAGGTGCGTCCCGCCGTCCGGGCCTGAGGCCGCCGGGCCCCCGGGCACCGGGCCGGCACCGGCCGGATCTAGCGTGCCCGGGTGCCCTCCTCCTCCCCCGGTCCCGGTCCGTCCTCCCCCCAGGCCCGCCCGGGCAGGGGTGTCGTCCTGGTCACCGGGGCGAGCTCCGGGCTCGGCGCGGAGATGGCGCGCCAGTTCGCCGCCCGCGGCTGGGACCTCGCGCTGTGCGCCCGCCGGACCGACCGGCTGGACGCCCTCGCGGACGGGATCCGGACGGCGAGCGGCCGGCGGGTGGAGACGGCGGCGCTCGACGTCACCGACGCCGACGCCGTGCCCGCGGTGTTCCGCCGCTTCGACGAGGCCTTCGGCGGGCTCGACCGGGTGGTCGTCAACGCCGGCCTGGGCAAGGGCGCCCCGCTCGGCACCGGCCGCGCCGACGCCAACCGCGAGACGGCGATGACCAACTTCGTCGGCGCGCTGGCGCAGTGCGAGGCGGCGCTGGAGGTGTTCCGCCGGCAGCGCCGCGGCCACCTGGTGCTCGTCTCGTCGATGTCCGCGCTGCGCGGGATGCGGAGGAGCATGACCACCTACGCGGCCACCAAGGCCGGGGTGGCGGCACTCGCCGAGGGGCTGCGCTCCGAGCGCATCCCCGGCGTCGACGTGTCCGTGGTGTACCCGGGCTACATCCGGTCGGAGATGAACGAGCACGTGCAGCAGGCCACCCGGTTCATGGTGGACACCGGGACCGGCGTGCGCGCGATGGTCGAGGCGATCGAGGCGCGCAGGGCGAAGGCGTACGTGCCGGCCTGGCCGTGGGTGCCGATCGGCGTCGCGATGCGGGTGCTGCCGCTCTCCGTCGTCCGGCGGCTCTCGTGACCGCCACCGACGCGCGCCCGGTCCGGGCCGAGGACGCCTTCGACGTCCCCGCCGTCGCCGCCTGGCTGGCCGCGCACGCCGACCCCGCGCGGGCCGGCGTCGACCTGTCCGCCGTCCCCGAGGTGCGCCAGTTCGCCGGCGGCGTCTCCAACCTGACCTACCTGCTGCGCTACCCCGACGGCGACCTGGTGCTGCGCCGCCCGCCGCGCGGGGAGCACGCCGGCACCGCGCACGACGTCGCCCGCGAGTACCGCGTCCAGGACGCGCTGGGCCGGGTCCTCCCGCACGTGCCGCGCACCGTCGCGCTGTGCGAGGACACCGCCGTCGTCGGGACGCCGTTCTCCGTCGTCCGGCGGGTCGAGGGGCCGATCCCCCGCCGCTCGCTGCCGCCGGGCGTGGACCTCGACCGGGAGCAGGTCGCGCGGCTGTGCCGCAACGTCGTCGACCTGCTGGTCGACCTGCACGCGGTCGACGTGCGGGCCGCCGGGCTGGCCGGCCTCGACCGCGGCCCCGGCTACGTGCGCCGCCAGGTGGAGAACTGGACGAAGCGGTACGCGCGGGCCCGCACGCGGGACGTGCCCGCCTTCGCCCGGGTGACCGCGTGGCTGGCCGAGCACCAGCCCGCCGACCGGCCGCACACGCTGGTGCACAACGACTTCCGGTTCGACAACGTCGTCCTCGACCCGGCCGACCCCACCCGCCCGGTCGGCCTGCTCGACTGGGAGCTGGCCACCGTCGGCGACCCGCTGATGGACCTGGCCAGCGCGCTCGGCTACTGGATCCAGGCCGACGACGGCCCGCTGATGCGCCGGTTCAGCCGCCAGCCCACGACGCTGCCCGGGATGATGAGCCGCGAGCAGGTGGTCGCGTACTACAGCGCGCGGACCGGGCAGCGGGTCACCAACGCCGAGTGGGCCTGGTACGAGGCGTTCGGCCTGTTCCGCGTCGCGGTCATCGCCCAGCAGGTGTGGGCGCGCTACCGGGCGGGGCAGACGACGAACCCGGCGTTCCGCTCCTTCGGCCTCGCCGTCCGGCTGCTCGAGCGGCGCTGCCTGGCGGTGATCCGGCGGGCCGGCCGGCTCACGCCCGACCGCGCCGCGGCGCAGGTCGGCAGTCCGCTGCTCACCCGCCGCCGCATCCGGCCGCGCCGGTGGACGCCGCCGGCGTTCGCCGACCCCGGCCCGACCGCGCCGCTGCGCGTCGCCCGCCGGCTGCCGACCGGCGACTCCGGCCCCGAGGACGTGCTCTTCGACGACGCCGGCCTGGTGGTCACCGGGCTGCGCGACGGCAGCGTCGTGCGGATCGACCCGGTCACCGGCGAGCGGACGCCGGTCGGCCGGACCGGCGGCCGCCCGCTCGGGGTGGAGCCGCGCGCCGACGGCAGCGTGCTCGTCTGCGACCACGACCTCGGGCTGCTGCGGGTGGGCGCCTCGGGCGAGGTGGAGGTGCTGGTGTCCGAGGTCGACGGCGAGCCGGTGACCTTCGCGAGCAACGTCGTCGCGGCGCCCGACGGGACGGTGTGGTTCACGACGTCGACCACCCGGTGGGACGTCGAGCACCACCTCGGTGACTTCTTCGAGCACTCGGCCACCGGGCGGCTGGTGCGGCGGGACCCCGACGGCACGGTGACCACGGTGCTGTCCGGGCTCGGCTTCGCCAACGGGCTGGTGCGGGCGCCCGACGGCTCGCACCTGCTGCTGGCCGAGACCTCCCGCTACCGGGTGCTGCGGCACTGGCTGACCGGGGAGCGCGCGGGCACGACCGAGCCGCTGGTGGAGAACCTGCCCGGCTTCCCCGACAACGCCTCGCTCGGCAGCGACGGGCTGCTGTGGGTGGCGATCGCCGCGCCGCGCAACGCGCTGCTGGACCGGCTGCTGCCGCTGCCGGGCGTGCTGCGGCTGCTGCTGTGGAACGTGCCGGAGCGGGTGCGGCCGGAGGCGACGCCGATCGCCTGGGTGATGGCGTTCGACCCGGCCGACGGCCGCCGGGTGCACGACCTGCGCGCCACCGACGCCGGCTACGGCTTCGTCACCGCGGTCGCCGAGCGCGGCGGCACGCTGGTGGCCTCCGGCCTGCACGAGGACGACGTCGTGGTGCTGGAGTCCCCCGGTCAGCGGGCGGTGTAGGGGCCGGTCGGGACGGCGTGGTAGCCCTTCGCGCCGACCGTCCGCGCCAGCTCGCTGCGCGGCGGGCGCCCGGCGGCGAGGGCGTCGAGGGCGGCGCGGAAGTCCCACTCCGGCGTCCAGCCGAGGTCGGCGCGGGCGGCGGCGTTGACGTAGACCCGGTCGATCGACGGGAACAGCCGCCAGCCCAGCCGCTCGTACAGCGCCGGGGCGTCGGGGAAGAGCCGTCCGACGACGGCCGGGGCGTCGGTGCGCAGCTGCACCAGGTCGTCCCGGCCGAACGGCGTGGTGGCGCTGACGACGTAGCGGCCGAACCCGAGCGCCGGCGCGCGGTCGAGGGCGGCGCGGTGGGCGGAGACGACGTCGGCGAGGTCCACCCGCCGGTGCAGCAGCTCGTTGACCTTCGCGTTGTCGTCGGCGTAGGCGCTGCGGACGTCGTCGCTGTCGTCGCCCTCCGGGAAGAAGCGCGAGGTCCGCAGGACGACGACGGGCAGGCCGGTGTCGCGGGCGACGAGCTCGCAGAGGTCCTCGGCGGCGACCTTGGTGGCGCCGTAGACGTTGCGCACCCGCGGCGGCACGGCCTCGGTGACCCACGCGGCGGGCTCGCCGGGCGCGGGGGTCAGCGCGCGGCCGAAGGCGCTGGTCGTGCTGGTGACCACCACCCGCCCGACACCGGCGGCCGCCGCCTCCTCGAGGACGGCCAGGGTGCCGGTGACGTTGGTGTCGACGAACGCCTGCCGGCCGTGCGTGCCGACGTGCGGCTTGTGCAGCGTGGCGGTGTGCAGCACCGCGTCGGCGCCGGCGAGGGCGTCCCGGACCGCGGCGCGGTCGGTGACCGAGGCGACGACGTCGGTCCACGGCGAGGGCAGCAGGTCCAGGCCGGCGACGTCGTCCCCGGCGTCGCGCAGCACGCGGACCAGCGCCTCGCCGAGGTGGCCGGAGCTCCCGGTGACGAGGACACGCACGCCCGCCACCCTGGCACGTCCTCGGCCGGTCCCCGGACGCGGACGGCCGCCCGGTCCTGGTGGACCGGACGGCCGGATCGTGCAGCGCCGGCCCGACAGCCGCCTCTCGGCGAGTGGCCGCTCGCAGCGGCAGGAGGTGAGGCCCGGGGGCATGGACCGGACCGGCACCCTCCAACGCACCGTCCGCCGGGACATTCCCGGCCCCGCCTGGTGGGGCGGTGGGGTGGTCGTCGCGATGAGGCCGGTGCCGCAGGACGTGGGCGGCAACGCATCTACAGGGGAGAGCGCAGGTCAGACGACCGCCCGTCGGTCCGCCCCGCGCCCCGGCTGCGCACCCGCACGGGATCCGGGCGACAGCAGCGCCGCCCGGGCGGCGAGGACGGCGGAGCGCTCGGCGAGAGCGGCGGCACGGGCGGCCAGCCGGCGGGCGCGGCGTCGGCGGGCCGCGGCGGCGACCCGGCGGTGGTGCCGCACCGACCGCCGGAGCTCGGCCGCGCGGGCGCCGTCGAGGGTCGCGGTGAGCCAGTCGGTCACGGCGCGCCCCACCCGGTGGGGACCAGCGCCGGGCCGGGCAGCGCCGCGGCCGAGGCGACGACGTGGTCGACCAGCCCGTAGGCGACGGCCTCCTGCGCGGTGAACCAGCGGTCCCGGTCGGAGTCCCGCTCGATCTGCTCCACGGTCTGCCCGGTGTGCAGCGCCTGCAGCTCGTCGAGGTCTCGCTTCAGCCGGCGCAGCGCCTCGGCCTGGACGGCGACGTCGGACTGCGTGCCGCCGAGCCCGCCCGAGGGCTGGTGCACGAGGATCCGGGTGTGCGGCAGCGTGAACCGCTTGCCCGGCGCGCCGGCGGTCAGCAGGAACTGCCCCATCGAGGCCGCCGTCCCGAACGCGTAGGTGGCGACGTCGCAGCCGATCGCCTGCATCGTGTCGAAGACGGCCATCCCGGCGGTCACCGAGCCGCCGGGTGAGTTGACGTAGAGGTGCACGTCGCGTCGCGGGTCGTCGGCCGCGAGCAGCAGCATCTGCGCGCACAGGCGGTTGGCGACGTCGTCGTCCACCTCGCTGCCGAGCACGACGATGCGCTCGCGGAGCAGGCGGTCGGCGACGGCGTCGTGCAAGGACGGGGAGCCGGTCGGGGTCTGCACGGTCGGTACCTCCTGGGCCGCCGGGGTCGGACGGCCGCAGTCAATCGGGAACGCAGCAGGAATGCGCCCCCGAATGGTCCCGTTTCACCATTCGCGCAATTCTTCCGCTGTCGGCGGAATGGCGCGGGCGGCTCGGTCGCCGACCCGCAGCAGCTGCTCGAACGGCGTGGCCGGATGACCGGTCAGGCCGGGGACGGCGCTGCTCACGGCGGCCATCTCACCGGCCGCGATCGCGGTGTACGTCGACACCCACGCCTCGACCAGCCAGTCCGGAGCGCCGTAGGAGGCGCGGGAGGCGAAGGCCTCCTCGACGGTCTCCGCGTGGTACCGGACCGGGCGGCCGGTGACGGCGGTGATCGCGGCCGCGACCTCGGCGAGGGTCAGCGCCTCCGGACCGGTCAGGTCGTAGGTGCGCCCGGCGTGCGCGGCCGGGTCGCGGAGGACGGCGACCGCGGCGTCGGCGACGTCGTCCTGGGCGACCGCGGCGACCCGCCCGTCACCGGCCGGGCCGCGGATCACGCCGTCCTCCCCCACCAGGCCGGGCAGGAAGTCGGCGTAGAGCGCGTCGCGCAGGAACGTGGAGCGCAGCCCGCGGGCGCGGACGTGCTCCTCGGTGGCCCAGTGGTCGCGGGCGAGGGTGAAGGTCGCGTCCGGGGCGGCACCCTGGAACGACAGGTAGACGACGTGCCGCACGCCGGCGGCCGCGGCGGCGTCGACGAAGGCGCGGTGCTGGTCGACCCGGTCGGCGGACTCCGACGCCGACACCATGAACACGGTCCCTGTGCCCTCCAGCGCCCGGCGGACGGCGTCGCCGTCGGCGTACGGCGCGACGACGGTGGTCGCGCCCGGCAGCCGCGGCGCGCGGGACGGGTCGCGGACCAGCAGGCGCTGCGGGACGCCGGCGGCGGACAGCCGGCGGGCGACCCGGCCCCCGACCTGTCCGGTCGAGCCGGTGACGGCGACGGGGCTCGGGCTCAACGCGACTCCTCGGGGTGGGTGCGGACGTCGCCCGATCCTCGCCCGGGCGGCGTCCTCGGGCCGCGGCGGCCAGTACCGGGCGCGCCTCGGCGGGGCGGACCGGGCGGCGGACCGGCAGCGGGACGACCGGCGCCGGCGTCCGGCGGGAGGCGAGCACCGCGCAGGTGACGAGGGCGCACGCGAGCCCGACCGCGGCCGACAGCGCCACGGCCACCTGCCCTGCCGCGAGGCCGTGGCCGGTCCACGCGGCGCAGGACCCGGCGCCGAGCCACCACCGCACCGGCGAGAGCCCGGAGACGTCCTGCGTGCGGTCGCGCAGCAGGCCCAGCGGCTGGGGCACCGCGGCGGCGCCGCCGACGACCGCGGCCACGGAGGCGAGGACGGCGGCGGCCGCGGCCGGCGCGGCGCCGAGGTCCACCGCGACCAGGCAGCCGCCGACCACGGCGGTCAGCCCGGCGGCGCCGGAGGCGGTGCGGGCCAGGACCCGCCGGGTGCGCAGCGCCGGCTGGGTGAGCAGCAGGGCGGGGAGCACCGCGGCGTTGCCCGCGCCGACGACGGCGTCGGTGACCACCTGGGCCGGGTCGTGCGCCAGCAGGCCGCTCGCTGTGACCTCGCTCGCCCCGAGCGGTCCTTCGACCCTGCCCCCGGGCCGCCGGTCGCGGGACGGTCGCTCCATGCGCCAGAAGCTGCGTCCTGTCCGGGCCGGGGTGGCCGCGGTCCTCGGCGTCGTCCTGCTCGCCTCGTGCTCCGGCGACGACGGCGGCTCGGGCGACGGCGGGGGCTCCGCAGCCGACTCCCCGGCCACCAGTTCCCCCGCGGAGGACACGGCGGCCGGGGAGGACTTCTGCACCCGGGCAGCCGACCTCGACCAGCGGGTCGAGGCGGCCGTGGACGAGGCCGGCGGCGACACCTCGGTCCCCGACGTCTTCCGTCAGCTCGCCGAGGAGATGCGGGACATCACCGCGCCGGAGGCGATCGCCGACGACTGGGACACCATGCGGACCGGGCTGGACCGGATGGCCGACGCGGTGGCCGACCTCGACCTGACCGACGCGGACTCGGTCGCGGCGCTGGAGGAGGCCGGGAACGGGCTGGACACGGCGAGCGACGACGTCGAGGCCTACCTGCGCGACGAGTGCGGGATCGGCTGACCCGCGACGGTCAGGACAGCGGCCGCCGGCACTGCGGGCAGGCCCGGTCGGGCAGCGGCTCGCCCTCGGTCAGCAGGCAGCCGCCCAGCACGACCTCACCGCGGTCGCTCGCGTCGAACGCCTCCGCGGAGGGCAGCCCGAACAGGAGCGGGACCGCGCGCGGGGACCCGGTGCAGTCGGGGCAGGACGGGAGGTGCGACGGGTCACGGTCCTCACCGCAGGGACGGCACCGACACTCCTCCGGCGGCGTTCCCCCGTCCGGGTGCCCGGTGCGCGCGCGGCGGAACGTGCGTGCGCACGGCCCCGGGTGGGTAGAGCGCCGCACGGACGACCGGGAACCCCCTCCCGGCACCACCGAACCGCAGGAGGAGGCGACGTGTCGCTCCCTCGTCCCCAGGTCCCCGACGTCGACCGCCGCATCGTGGTCGCCTACCAGGAGCTCGGCACCGCCCGCGACGGGTTCCGCGACTCCCCGAGCGGCGAGGGCTTCACGCTGTGCCAGGCGGCCCAGCAGGCGCTCGACGACCTGCTCGACCTCCGGCTGACCCTCACCGCCGCACTGGCCCGGACGGTGCCGACCGCGGCCTGAGCGCCGGCACCACCGCGCCGGCTCACCACCCGAGGTGGACGTCGGCCACGATCCCGACGGCGAGGAGCGCGGCGGCGACGGCGTCGACGGCGGCGCAGAACGGCGGCCACCAGCGGGTGCCGGCCACGAACCCGGTGCGGTGCTGCCAGAGGTCCTTCAGGCCGTGGCCGGCCAGGCCGGCCACGAGCAGCCAGGCCGAGCCGGTCACCCCCGCCGCGGCGACGACGACGAAGGCGCCGGCGACGACGGTCTCGACGGCGATGACCCTGCCCCGCCCGTCGGCCACGCTGAACCCGATGTAGACCGCGGCGATCAGGACGAGCCCCATCGAGTAGACGGTGGCGTCGTCGAGCCAGGGGAAGGCCAGCGGCGACGCGGCCTGCAGGCAGCCCCAGACCACGCCCCAGGCGATCGGTGCACGCAGGGCGCGCACCCCGGCGGCCGTCGCGCCGCGGCGCTGCGCGCTCTCGGAGGTCGTCACGCGCTCCTCCCCTCCCTGACGCGACGCCGGTCCGGCCGCGGGTCAGCGTCCGGCGCGGGTGAGCCGCCTGGCGCGTCCGGCGACCACCGGCGCGGTCAGCCCGATCGCGCCGCGCACGGCGCGGGGGAGACGTGGGATCCGGTCGTAGTCGATGCCGCCCCAGGGTGGTTGCGGGTCGTAGTCGACGGCTCGTTGCACCCGGCGGGCGGTGGCCTCGTCGGTCAGGCGGGCGGCGAGGTGCAGGGCCATGTCGATGCCGGCGGAGACGCCGGCGGACATGACCAGGTCGCCGTCCTCGACCCACCTCCGCTGGTGGTACGTGGCACCCAGGCGCTCCAGGATCCCGGAGTAGAACCAGTTGGTGGTGGCGTCGCGCCCCTCCAGCAGCCCGACCGCGCCGAGGATCAGCGAGCCGGTGCACACCGAGGTGACCAGTTCCGCCGAGGCGGCGGCGGAACGCACGTAGTCGCGGACCCGCGGGTCGCCCATCGCGCGGATGGTGGGCAGCGCGCCGCCGGGCACGAGCACGATCGCCGGGTGCGGGACCTCCTCGAACGTCCGGTCGGGCACCACCGCCACCCCTGCGTCGGTGGGCACGGGCTCACGACGGGCCCACACGGTGACTGGGCGGTAGCCCGGCGCGAACCCCTGCAGCACGGTCAGCACCTGCAGCGGACCGACGAGGTCGAGCACGGTCAGCCCCGGGTGGAGCACGAAGGCGATGAGCCGCTCGTCCGGCGCGGGTCCGCCGGTGGGGGCGCCACCGGGGTCGCGCAGCGTCCGGGCGAGGTCGTCGTCGGCGGGATCCGGCCCCACCCGGCCGAACGGCGGCTGCGGGTCGTACTCCGCGGACAGCTGGCCCAGCCGTGCGATCGCCCGGCCGCGCAGCCGGGCCAGCAGGAGCAGCGCCAGCTCGATGCCGGCGGTGCCGCCGGCGGCGGTGTGCAGCCGGCCGTCGACGAGCCACCGCTGCCGGGCGGCGATGGCGCCCAGCTCCTCCAGCGGCTCCCGGTAGGCCCGGTGCACGGCCGCCCGCGCGCCGCGCAACAGATCGGCGGCGGCCAGCACGAGAGCTCCGTTGCCGGTGGAGCCGACGACCTCCGCCCCGGTGGCGGCCGAGCGGACGTAGGACAGCAGCGCCTCGTCCTCCGTCGCGGTGAGGGTGCTCGCCCCGCCGCCGGGCACGATCACCGCCCACGGGTCCGGCACCTCGGCGAAGGTGGCGGCCGGCAGCAGCCCCAGCGGCGTGTCGGTGGCCAGCTGTTCGGCGCGCTCGCCGACCACGACGGTGCGGTACCGCATGCCGCCGATGCCGGGGGTCTTCAGCACGGTGAGCGGGCCGATGAGGTCCAGCGGCGTCACGCCGGGGTGGACCGGGAACGCGAGGACCCTCTCCTGGCCGGGCACGGCGGTCTCCCCTCCGGTGGTGGGCGGTCAGTGCCGGACGTCGCGCGGAGCCGCCTGCGCGTCCGGCGCACCGCGCGGCCCGGGGACGCGGGCGGCGGCCCTCGCGGCGGCGTCGACCACGTGGGCGGCGTCGTCGGCGACGAAGCCCAGCAGCGCGGAGCCGCGGGTGTGCTGCCAGGACAGGCCGAGGAAGTACAGCCCGGGGACGTCGGTGATCCCGCGGGTGTGGACCACACGGCCGTCGCGCAGAACCCCCGGGACGTCCATCCAGGACAGGTCGGGCCGGTAGCCCGTGGCCCAGACGACGACGCCCACCTCCCCACTGGTGCCGTCGGCGAACTGGACCGTGCGGCCGGCGGCGTCGACCAGCCGCGGCCGGAAGCGGACGCCGGTGCGCTGCAGGCCGCGCCGGCTGCTGCCGATCAGGAACTCGCCGCGGGACTGCATCCGGCGGCCGAGCCGGGACCCGGCGGGCACCTGCATCAGCCGCAGCCGGGTCAGCCACCAGAACAGGTCGCGGCCGAGCAGTCGCTGTGGCAGGGCCGTGTACGCCGAGCCGACCGACAGCTGCACCGGCCGGGTCCGGGCCAGCTCCTCGGCGATCTGGAAGCCGGAGTTGCCGCCGCCGACCACCAGGACGGGCCCCTCGGGCAGCGCGTCGGGGCTGCGGTACCCGGAGCTGTGCAGCTGGGTCACCGGCCCGTCCAGCCGGGCGGACAGCGGCGGGACGAACGGGGTCTGGAACGGTCCGGTGGCCACGATGACCTGCCGGGCGCTGTACGTCCCCCCGGCGGTGCTGATCCGGAACCCGGCACCGGTGTGCTGCAGCCCGGTCACCCGCGCGTCCAGCCGCACCGGCAGGTCGAAGGCGGCGGCGTAGTCGCGCAGGTAGTCGGCGACCGCCTCCTTGCCCGGGTAGGTGCCGGCCGGCGCCGGGAACGGCAGGCCCGGCAGCGCGTCGTGCTCGGCCGGGGTGAACAGCCGCAGCGACTCCCAGCGCGTGCGCCAGGTGTGCCCGAGCTCCGCCGCCGCCTCCAGGACCAGGAAGCGCAGTCCCCGCTCGCGCAGGTGCCAGGCGGCCGCGAGGCCGGCCTGACCGCCGCCCACGACGACGACGTCGAGCGGCTCGGTCGGCGCCGTCACGGCGTCGCTCCCCGGTCCACGGTGAAGCTGAACATCATCCCGGCGTGCATGTGCTCGGCGATGTGACAGTGCGCCATCCACAGGCCGGGGTTGGTGACGTCGAGCAGGATGTCGACCGTCTGACCGGTCGGGATGAGCACGGTGTCCTTCCACACCAGGTTGGGCTCGGGGGTCCCGTCCCGGGCGAGGACGAGGAAGCGGCCGGCGCCGTGGACGTGGAACGGGTGGTGCATCGGGTGGTCGGAGTCCATCTCGTTGACCAGCCGGATCTTGACCCGCTGACCGACGGTGAAGTGCCAGTCGACGGGGAGCCCGTCGCGGCCGGCGGTGCGGTCCAGCAGCTTCCAGCGCATCGTCTCCGTGGTGGTGGCCCGGTTCGTCTCGGCCATCTCGTCCTCCCACTCGATCCCGTCGGCGGTGGCGGGACCGGGGTGGTGGGTGTGCGCGGCGTCGTGGCCCGTCGCCGACGTCTCCGCGGCGTCCGCGCCGTGGCCCGCGTCGTGACCGTGGCCCGCGTCGTGACCGTGGCTCCCGCCCGAGGCGGTCGCCATCAGCTTCATGCCGCACTTCGGGCAGCGCCCCGGCTGGTCGCTGACCACCTCGGGGTGCATGGGGCAGGCGTAGGTCGCCGGTCCCGCCGCCGCGGGCGCGGCCCGGTCGTCCATCTCGGCGACGATCGCGAGGACCTCGTCGGGCGCCGCGGCCAGCCACGCACCGAGCTGCTCCCGCTCGGCCACCAGCTCCGGAGCAGTCCGCAGCGCCTCGAACCGCTCGGCCAGCGGCGGCTCGGCGACCTCGCCGGTGACGGTGATCGTCGCCAACCGGTAGGTCCGGTTCGGGGTGCGGTGCTCCAGTGCGAACTCGCCCGCCCGGTCGAACAGCACGTCCACGACCGCCCGCTCCGACGGGGCCAGCACCACGTCGGCGACGAACTCCTCGTGCTCCACCCGGCCGCTGTCGCCGCCGACGAGCTTCAGCCGGGCACCGGGCACCCCGACGCGGAAGACGCGGCTGTTGGCCGTGTCGGTCAGCCACAGCCGCACCACCTCGCCGGTCCGCGCGGTGAACGCCGGATCGGTCTCCCCGCCGGTGAGCATCACGTTGCCGTAGCGGCCCATCGCCGCGTAGTTGGTCTCGGTGCGGCTGAACGGCGCGATCGCGCCGTCCTCGAGCAGCAGGTCGTCGACGGTCAGCACCACGTCGCGGTGCGCCGGCGGCCAGTAGTCCGACTCGGCCGGGTCGACCAGGATGCTGCCGTAGAGGCCCAGCTCCTGGGTGACGTCCTCGCGGACGTGCGGGTGGTACCAGTACAGGCCCGGGTCGGGGAACTGGATGCGGTAGCTGAACTCCCCGCCCGGCGGGATCGGGGTCTGCGTCTCGTGCGGCACGCCGTCGTAACGGTTCTCCAGGCGCAGCCCGTGCCAGTGGACGGTGGTGTCGAGGTCGGTGCCGTTGACGACGTGCACGACGACCTCCGAGCCCTGCCGGACCCTCAGCGTGGGACCGGGGATCGAGCCGTTGTAGGCCAGCATCCGCACCGTGCTGTTCCCGATCCGCTTGGCGACCGGAGCCGGGCGCAGCCGCAGCTCCTCGCCGTTCCGCAGCTCGATCACCTCGGGCGCGACGGCCTCGGGCAGGCCGGTGAGGTCGGTGGAGAGGAAGGTGTCCACGGGACGTCCTCCTGTCGGTGAGCGTTGAGCGTGGAGCCTCAGCTCCGGGTGCCGCCGGCGACGTGAGGGGATCCGAGGGAGTCCGCGGCGCCGCGTGCACCGGCGCGGGCGGGCTCGACGACGTGCTCCGCAGTCATGGCGCCTCCTGTGCGGACCGGTAGTGCACCGCCGCCGGGTGTGGGCTGTCCAGACGCTCGGCGATGGTCCGGCCCGGCGGCGCCCAGGGAGTCGAGACCCGGCGCCCGGCCGGAGCAGGAGACCCTGGTCCCGGGCCCCCCGGTCGCAGCGTCGGGCACCATCCGGCCGTGGACCCCGAGCAGTTGCTGCGGACGGCGGCCGACCGCCTCGAGGCGCTCGCCGCCGGGACGACCCCCGGCGACTGGCGGACCGGCGGACTGCTGGCGACCCGCCCCGAGGTGGTCGCGCACCTCCCCGACGGGAGCACCGAGCACGTGGCCGAGGCGCGGGCGGGGACCGGCGCGTGGATCGCGGCTCTCTCCCCCGCGCTGGCCGCGCCGCTCGCGGGCTGGCTGCGCGCCGCGGCGACGCACGAGCCGGCCGACCCGGCGGCCGAGGCGTTCGCCCGGGCGCTGCTCGCGCGGCTGCCCTGACCGGACGGACCCACCGGAGGGCCCGGAGGACGGGACCCGGGAGCGGCGTCGGTCACCGCGTGGAGCGCCGTCCGGAACGATCCCCATCCGACGTGCCGGACGACGAGCGCCGCCGGGGTCAGCGGACGGTCCCGCCGGTCCGCGCCGGCACGGCCTCGCGGGGCGAGGGGATGCCGGCCGGGGCGGGCGGGATGTTGGGGTTGTGCCGGAAGACGTTGTCCGGGTCCCACACGGCCTTGAGCTCGGCGAGGCGGCGGTACTTGCGCTCCCCGTAGGAGGCTCGCACCCGCCGGTCGTCGGTGTCGGCCTCGAAGTTCAGGTACGTCCCGTCGTCGGGGGCGTAGGGGCGCAAGGCGTTCCAGAGGTCGCGGACCCAGACGTGGTCGGCCGCATAGGACTCGTCGTCGGGGGCCATGGCGAGGAGAGCCAGCGCCCAGTGCGGACGTCGGGGGCTGCCCCACGCCGTCGCGTCGTCGGAGATCTCGCTGTACCGGCCGGTGAGCGGGAACATCGGCACGTAGGAGAGCGGCGAGCGCATGAGGGGGAGCCGCTCCAGGATGACCGCGAGCGCGTCATCGCCCAGGTGGTCGAGGTTCAGCCCCTTGTCGTAGGAGCGGATGCCCCACGGGTTGGCGTCATCGAGCATCTGCTGCAGCGCCACGTGCGGGATCGGGGTGACCATCTCGAACAGCGGGTCGCGCTCCCGCAGCGGCCGGATCGCCGCGGCGTGCTCCTCGACGCTGCCCCAGCCGGCGACCATCACCGCGACGCCCCGCTCGCCGCGGTGCTCCTCGGGCACGAACGGCTCCGGCGGCGCGGACATCCCGACCACGGCCCCGGTGGTCCCGGCCGGGAGGTCGAACAGGTACTCACGGAGCAAGCGCAGCGGCTCGAGGGCGTCGTCCGGTCGCCAGAAGAACATGCCCACGTTCGCCAAGGGGTTGAGCGCGTGCGGGGCGAACACGAGCTCGGTCACGATCCCGAAGTTGGTGCCGGCGCCGCGCAGCGCCCAGAACAGCTCGGGTTCCGTGTCCTCGGAGGCGGTCACGGTGCGCCCGTCGGCGGTGACCAGGGTGGCGGCCACCAGGTTGTCGCACGCCAGCCCCTGCTGGGACGTCAACCAGCCCAGGCCGCCGCTGAGCGTGAGCCCGGAGACGCCCGTGTGGCTGACCGTGCCGCCGGCCACGGCCAGTCCGAGCGGCGCGGTCGCGGCGTCGACGGCGGCCAACGTCGCGCCGCCTCCCACGTGGACCCGGGGGGCCTCCGCATCCACCCGGACGCCGGCGATCCGGGACAGGTCGATCATGACGGCGTCCTCGGCCACGGCGTTCCCGGCTCCGCTGTGGCCGCCCCCGCGCACGGTCAGGTCCACCCCCTCCTCGCGCACGACAGCGAGGGTCCGCGCGACCTCCTCGGCCGACGTAGGCCGCACGATCAGCGCCGGCTGGCGCGTGATGGCGCCGTTCCAGACGGCCCCGGCCCGTGCCGCGGCGAACCCGGGGTCGGCCGGTCGCAGCACCTCACCGGCGACGGACCGGGCCAGGCGGGTGAGGACAGCATGGTCGAGCGGCATGGCGACTCCCTGCGGACTCGAGATCGCCTCCGGTGGTCCGTGACCGCTGGGAAGCGATGGAGCACCGTCGCACGTGATCCGCGGCCGGACACCCGTGCGCGTTCCCCCGGATCCCCGGTCGACCGGCGGGTCCCGGCGTGTGGTGACCCGTGGCTGGCCCAGCGCGCCGCCTGGTCATGCCGGAGACCTGCCGTGCGGTGGGTGGTGCCCGTGCGGAGCCTCCGGCCCGCTCGCCTTCCCAGCCGAGCGGGACGGAGCACCCGGTCCACCTCGCTCCCAGCGGTCCTCGGACCCACGGAACGCCACCGGCCCGGCCCCGCGAGGGGACCGGGCCGGTGGACGGGTCGGTCATCGGTCACCGACGTCCTGCCGCCTGGTGCGGGACGTCGCTGACCGGTCAGGTCAGCTGCAGCCGCTGGTGGAGCCGCAGCCCTCGCAGACGTAGCAGCTGCCGGCGGGACGCATCTTCGTGCCGCAGGTCATGCACAGCGGCGCGTCGGTGACGTTGCCCGTGACCAGCTCAAGCAGCTCGGCCGAGGAGTGGGCCTCCTTCACCGGCTTCTCGGCGGCCGGCTCCGGCTTGGCGGGCGCCTCGGTCGGCACCGAGCCGCGCAGCGCCTCGACGTCGACCTCCTCCTCCTCGACGACCTCCGCCGTCGAGGCGGAGCCGCCGTAGGTGCCCGACACCTGCGCCGCCCGCTCCTCGGCGGTGAAGATGCCGAGGGTCGCGCGGGTCTCGACCGGCAGGTGGTCCAGTGCCAGGCGACGGAAGATGTAGTCCATCACCGACTGGGCGATCCGGATGTCCGGGTCGTCGGTCATGCCGGCCGGCTCGAAGCGCATGTTGGTGAACTTCTGGATGTAGGTCTCCAGCGGCACACCGTGCTGCAGCGCGATCGAGATGCCGATCGAGAAGGCGTCCATGACACCGGCCAGGGTCGAGCCCTGCTTGCCGAGCTTGAGGAACACCTCGCCGAGGCTGCCGTCCTCGTACATCCCGGCGGTCATGTAGCCCTCGGCGCCGGCGACGCTGAACGACGTCGTCATGCTCTGCCGCTTCTTCGGCAGCCGGCGGCGGACCGGGTGCGACGTCGCGGCGACCGGGGCGGCCTCCACCTCGGCCTTGGCCCCACCGTCGGCAGTGGTCTTCCTGGCCTTGGCGTCGGACAGCGGCTGGCCGACCTTGCAGTTGTCGCGGTAGATCGCCAGTGCCTTGAGGCCGAGCTTCCAGCCCTGGAAGTAGATGTTCTCGACGTCCTCGACGGTCGCCGTCTCCGGCATGTTGACCGTCTTGCTGATCGCGCCGGAGATGAACGGCTGCACCGCGGCCATCATGCGGACGTGGCCCATCGGGGAGATGGCCCGCTCACCCATGGCGCAGTCGAACACCTCGTAGTGCTCCGGGCGCAGGCTCGGGGCGTCGACGACGTGGCCGTGCTCGGCGATGTACTCGACGATCGCCTCGACCTGCTCGTCCTGGTAGCCGAGGCTCTTCAGCGCCCGCGGGACCGTCTGGTTGACGATCTGCATGGACCCGCCGCCGACCAGCTTCTTGTACTTGACCAGCGAGAAGTCCGGCTCGATGCCGGTCGTGTCGCAGTCCATCATGAAGCCGATGGTCCCGGTGGGGGCGAGGACCGAGGCCTGCGCGTTGCGCCAGCCGTTGTCCGCGCCGATCTCCAGGCACTCCTGCCACTGGGCGGTGGCGGCCCGCAGCACGTCGGCGTCGTCGGCGCCGACCGGGCGGATGGCGTCGTTGGCGGCGGCGTGCTTGCGCATCACCCGGGCGTGCGCGTCGGCGTTGCGGGCGAAGCCCTCGTACGCGCCGACGATGCCGGCCAGCTCGGCCGAGCGGCGGTAGGCGGTGCCGGTCATCAGCGAGGTGATGGCCGCGGCCAGGGTCTGGCCGCCGCGCGAGTCGTAGGCGTGGCCGGTGGCCATCAGCAGCGCGCCGAGGTTGGCGTAGCCGATGCCCAGCTGCCGGTAGGCGCGGGTGGTCTCACCGATCGGCTCGGTCGGGAAGTCGGCGAAGCAGATCGAGATGTCCATCGCCGTGATGACCAGCTCGACGGCCTTGACGAAGGTCTTGGCGTCGAACGTCCCGTCGTCCTTGAGGAACTTCATGAGGTTCAGGGACGCCAGGTTGCACGAGCTGTTGTCCAGGCTCATGTACTCCGAGCAGGGGTTGGACGCGTTGATCCGGCCCGTCTCGGGGTTGGTGTGCCAGTCGTTGATGGTGTCGTCGTACTGGATGCCGGGGTCGGCGCACTCCCAGGCGGCCTGGGTGACCTTGCGGAACAGGCCCCGGGCGTCGACCTCCTCGATGACCGAGCCGTCGAGGCGGGCGCGCAGGCCGAAGTCGGTGCCGTCCTCCACCGCGCGCATGAACTCGTCGGAGACCCGGACCGAGTTGTTGGCGTTCTGGTACTGGACGCTGGTGATGTCCTTGCCGCCGAGGTCCATGTCGTACCCGGCGTCCCGCAGCGCGCGGATCTTGTCCTCCTCGCGCGCCTTGGTCTCGATGAACTCCTCGATGTCGGGGTGGTCGATGTCGAGGACGACCATCTTGGCCGCGCGCCGGGTGGCGCCACCGGACTTGATGGTCCCGGCGGAGGCGTCGGCGCCGCGCATGAAGCTGACCGGGCCGGAGGCGGTGCCGCCGGAGGACAGCAGCTCCTTGGACGAGCGGATGCGGGAGAGGTTCAGGCCGGCGCCGGAGCCGCCCTTGAAGATCAGCCCCTCCTCCCGGTACCAGTTGAGGATCGAGTCCATCGTGTCGTCGACGGCGAGGATGAAGCAGGCGCTGACCTGCTGCGGCGCGCTCGTGCCGACGTTGAACCACACGGGGCTGTTGAAGCTGAACACCTGGTGCAGCAGCATCCAGGTCAGCTCGTGCTCGAAGACCTCGGCGTCGCCCTCGGTGGCGAAGTAGCCGTGCTCGCGACCGGCCGCGCCGTAGGTGAGCACCACCCGGTCGATGAGCTGACGCAGGCTGGTCTCCCGCTGCGGGGTGCCGACGGCGCCGCGGAAGTACTTCGTGGTGACGATGTTGGTGGCGTTGATGCTCCACTCGGCGGGGAACTCGACGCCGCGCTGCTCGAAGTTGATCGAGCCGTCACGCCAGTTGGTCATGACGACGTCGCGACGCTCCCACGTCACCTCGTCGTACGGGTGGACGCCGGCGGTCGTGTAGACCCGCTTGACCTTCAGGCCCTTCCCCCTGGTCGGCGCCTTGGCGGCCCGGCGCGTACGGCCTGCCGGGCGGTCCTCGATCTCGGTCACGAGCTCTCCCTCGGTGAGTGGTGCGGGCGGCTGGGGAAGAGAGCCACCCTGTTCCTATCTGGTCCTGCTGACGGTTCCGGTGGTGCTGAGAGGGCCGGCGACGCTGCCGGCGCACGTCTGGTCGCGCGGGCGGCGGTCAGCCGTCGCGGGCGGTGGAGGGGGTGCGGGCGGAGCCCCGGCGGCGCGGCGCCGGCGGCTCGATCTGCAGCCCGGGCAGCGGCGGGGTGCCGCCGCGGTGGTGGCGGGCCCGCAGCTCGGTGATCTCCTTCTCGAAGTCCTCGACCGAGGTGAAGGCGCGGTAGACGCTGGCGAAGCGCAGGTAGGCGACCTCGTCGAGCTCGCGCAGCGGCTGCAGGATGGCCAGCCCCACCTCGTGGCTGGGGACCTCGGCCACGCCGCTGGCGCGGATGGCGTCCTCGACCTGCTGGGCCAGCTGCTGGAGCTGGTCCTCGTCGACCGGCCGGCCCTGGCAGGCACGCCGCACGCCGGCGACGACCTTGGTCCGGTTGAACGGCTCGCTCACCCCGCTGCGCTTGACGACGGCGAGCACCGCCTCCTCGACGGTGGTGAACCGGCGGCCGCAGGCCGGGCACGAGCGGCGGCGACGGGTGGTGGCCCCCTCGTCGGCCTCGCGCGAGTCGATCACGCGGCTGTCGGGGTTGTGGCAGAACGGGCAGCGCACTGCGGTTCACCTCCCTCCGCGGAAGACCCGCCCGGACCGGGGACCCCGGCTCGGGCGGCTCGTGCCGGCGGGCTCGTCCGGTCCTGCCGGACCCGCCCGCCTGCGTCTGTCTGTGGACCCCTCTGGGGACATCCGGTGGACACCCCGTGGAGGTCCTGAGGACGGCCTGTGGAGGACTTCCATCGGTGCAACTACTAGATGTAGGGGGACAGTAGGCCGCGCTCCACTACATCTGCAAGACGAGAACCCGCGTGTCTCTTCCACCGAGATCCGGCCGTGACCCCGTGGTGACCAGGCGCGAGCAGGGACCCCTCCCGTCACACGACACGCCGGGGTACCGCGCGTGTCGGCGCGCGGGAGGGGTCGTGCGGGTGTACCCGGCCGCAGCCGGCAGGACGCGGGCGGGCACCCGGAGGGCGCGCAGGCGCCTCCCGGGGACGCCGGTGGAGGTGTGCGGAGGGGCCGCCGGGGACACGCCCCGGCGACGGGTCAGGCGGTGGGGCGGACGGCGGGACGACCGCCGCGGGGGTGGGGCACCAGGTCACCGAGCCGGATCGGGCGGGTCAGCATGTCCGGCTCGTCGGCGACCGCACCGCCGGCCGGGGCCGGGCAGGTGACGACCGGCATCTCGGCGGTCGCCGCGCGGTGCCGGCCCGAACCGCCGGGCGCGCGGTGCCGGCCCACGGCGGACGGGGCGACGGCGGGCTGCTCGGCGGTGACGTCGCCACCGTGCCGGCGGACGCCCCGGCGCGCGGGGCGCGCCCCCGGGACGACGGCGCGCGGGCCGACGGCCGGCATCACGACCGTCCCCGCCGCGTCGGCGGCACCGTCCGCGCGGCCGGACGCCAGCGTCAGGTGCCGCTCGGGCAGCCGGACGGCGACCAGGTCCACCCAGGCCTCCTGCTCCCCCACGGCCACTCCGGCGTCGCGCAGCCGGACCCGGGCCTCGCAGCCGCCGGTCGCGTCGTGCCGCCAGCCGAGCATGGCGCCCGGCACCCAGGCGCCGTCCACGAGGACCTCGACGTCCTGCGGGGAGCGGAAGGTCACCGCTGCGCTGCTGTTCACGGCTGCTGACACGCTCCTGACCGTAAGTGTCCTGATGACTCCGGACCGTCAACGACCGGGCCCGGAGGGTTGACGAAGTCACCGGCGCGCTCTCGTCACTTCTCGTGACGACGACGCCGGGCGGAGCGCCTACGGCAGGCGCAGCACCTGCCCGGGGACGACGACCGCCCCCTCCAGGTCGTTGAGCGCCTGGATCGCGTCGACCACCGCGCGCACGTCCTGGCCGGCGCCGGCGACCTCCGCGGCGATCGACCACACCGTGTCACCGCTCTCGACCACGACACTGCTCTCGCCGGCCAGGCGCAGGCCGTCGTCGGGAGCGAGGAATCCGCGGCCGAGGGCGGCGCCGCCGACGCCGGCGGCGAGGACCAGCACGGTGACCAGGCGGCGCCCGCGGCGGGTCAGCCGCACCGGCGCCGGGGCCGGTGCGCACCGCGCGCGGACGGCGGCCCGGGCGGGCTCCGAGCGCACCGGCCGCCCGCTCGGGCGGGCCGGGTCGCGGCGGGTGCGCGGCCCCTCGGCGGCCGGGCCGGCGGTGCGCGCGGGAGCCGCGGCGGGACGGTCGGGCACCGGCCGCAGGTGCCCGGTGACGCGGGGACCGGAGCCCGGCAGGGCGGCGCGCTGCGCCGGCCGGCCGGCGCCACCCGGGGAGGCGGACCGGCGTGCGCCGGCGGACGCGGTCGCGACCTCCCCGCGGAGCGGCGGCCGCCACGGGACCCGGACCGCCGCGTCGAACTCGAGCACTGCCTGCCGCACGCTGCCCATGACCGCTCCTCCTGATCGGGTCGAACGCTTCGAACGCGTGTTCGATCGAACGTCTGTCCGGATGTCTACCGCACGGGTCCGACGAGTGCGAGAGCGGCGCGGCGTGTCCTTCGAACACACGTTTGAACCTGCGGCGCCGGCGCGCTACGGTCCGTGCGGGCGTACCGCCCGCCGACCGGCCCCCGGGCCGGGAGGGCGACGGACGGGCCGCGGGGACGCGGCCGGCGAGGAGGAGACGTGGCGGGCACGAGCGGGACCGGCCAGGGCACCCGGGGCGGCGGCACGGCGACCCGCCGTCCGGCCGCGGAGCGCGGCGCCGGCACGGACGGCACGGGCGCCGTGCGCACCTTCCCCGACCGCGGGGAGGCCGGTGACGGCCTGACCCAGCGCCAGCGCCGGGTCCTCGAGGTCATCCGCGACTCGATCGAGCGGCGGGGCTACCCGCCCTCGGTCCGCGAGATCGGCGAGGCGGTCGGCCTGTCGTCGGCGTCGTCGGTCGCCCACCAGCTGTCGGTGCTGCAGAAGAAGGGCTGGCTGCGGCGCGACCCCAACCGGCCCCGCGCGCTCGACGTGCGGCTGCCCGGCGAGACCGCGGGCGAGGCCGCCCCGGCGGCACCCGCCGCGGCCGCCGACGGCTCGGCCGCCCCGACCTACGTGCCGCTGGTCGGGCGGATCGCGGCCGGTGGCCCGGTGCTCGCCGAGCAGGCCGTCGAGGACGTCTTCCCGCTGCCCCGCGAGCTCGTCGGCGAGGGCACGCTGTTCATGCTGCGCGTCGCCGGCGACTCGATGGTCGACGCGGCCATCTGCGACGGCGACTGGGTGGTCGTCCGCCAGCAGCCCACCGCCGAGAACGGCGAGATCGTCGCCGCGATGCTCGACGGCGAGGCCACCGTGAAGACCTACAAGCGCCGCGACGGGCACGTCTGGCTGCTGCCGCACAACCCGGCCTACGAGCCGATCCCCGGCGACGAGGCCACCATCCTCGGCCGCGTCGTCACGGTCCTGCGGCGGGTCTGAGCCGCAGGTCCCCCGCCGGCGCCGGAGCTCAGGCGCCGGCGGGCGGACCACCGGACCGGCGGCGGCGCAGTCGCCCGCCGATCCACACCAGCGCGGTCGCGACGACGGCGGCGGCCACGCCCGCGGTCACCGGCGAGAGGCCCGCGGGGTCCCCCCCGAGCAGCGCCGACGGCGAGGTGTCGGCGGCGTCGGACCCTGCCGGCGCGGGCGGCGCGGACCCCGCCGGGACCGGTACCGCGGTGACGTCCCCGGGCACGCCCTCGCCCGCCAGCAGCAGCGCGCGGCCGTCCGCGGTGAACGACACCGCCTCCCCCTGCGGCGCCTCGGGCAGCGCGATCCGCACCGGCTCGCCGGCCAGCGCCCCCGGGACGTCGGCACCGGTCAGCGGCCAGACGTAGGCGTCGGTGTACGTGCGCAGCGCGATGCGGCTGCCGTCGCGGGCGACCGCCCCGCCGGTGACCAGCAGCTGACCGGCCCGGCCCACGGGACCGCCCGGCGTGCCGGTGAGCGTGAACGCGACCGTGCCGACGTCGGCCAGCGCGACCGTGCCGCCGTCGACCAGCGGAGCGGCGGGCCGGTAGACGTGGCTGGCCCCGAGCACCTCCTTGGTCACCACGTACGGGGTGCCGTCGGGGGCCAGCAGCAGCGCCTCGGCGTCGTGCGGGCCGTCGGGATAGGTCAGCCGGTACAGCGCCGTCCCGCCGTCGGGGCGCAGCGCGACGAGCGCGACCGTCGTCCGGACCGTGGTGTTGTCGCCGGTGTCGGCCAGCCACACGGTGCCGTCGGGACCGACGCCGAGGTCCTCGGGGTCGTAGGGGTCCACCGGCGCGGTGGTCACGTCGACCACCTGGCACGCGTCGTCGAGCACGTACACGGCCACCTGGTCCCCGCCGTCGACCACGGCGAGCATCCGGTCGCCGACGTCGACGAGGCCGGAGAGCTCAGCCAGCCGCAGGTCGGTCACCTGGCAGCGGACCGACGGGGCGGCCGGCTCCTCGGCGCCGGCCGGGGCCGCCGGGAGGGCGAGCAGGCCCGCGGTCAGCAGGACGGCCGGTGCCCGCCGGGCGGCGCTACGCGGACGGGCGGCCGGCTCGGGCACTCGCCCAGCGTGACAGCACCAGCGCGTCCAGTGCGTGGACCACGCCCAGCAGCAGCAGCCCGACGGCCGCGCCCACCACGGCGTCGGTGACCCAGTGGAAGTCCAGCGAGACCATCGCGATCCCGGTGGCCACCGGCCCGACGACGGCCAGCCACCACAGCGTGCGCTGCACCCGCGGCCCGAGCCCGTACTCGACCGCCTGCCAGCGCGCCACGCCCCACATGAGCACCGCGTTGGCCACGTGCCCGGAGGGGTAGCTGGCGCCGTCGCGGTGGAAGAAGGAGCCGGGATAGGCGGGCGCGGTGCGGCCGGTGCCGAACTTGAACGCGTAGACGACGACGGTGAGCAGCGCCAGCGCCGTGACCACCCGCACCAGCGGCAGCAGCGTCCGTTCCCGCAGGCACAGCCAGCCGACCAGGGCGGCGAGCACGATGAGGATCGTCCCGCGGCCGCCGATCTGGGTGACCGCCCAGACCGGCCAGTAGGCCGGGGAGTTCCGCAGGTCCCAGGCGCTGACCACCTCGGAGACCTCGAGGTCCAGCCGCTCGAGCACCCCGCGGCTGAGCAGGTCGACGGTCACCCCGACGGTGACCGCGAACGCGACGACCAGCAGCCACCACGGCGGGCGCCCGGCACGCACCACGGCGGGCGGCCGGGCGGTCCGCTCCGGGCGCCCGGCCGGCGCGCCGGGAGTGCGCCGCACCACGCCGCTGGTCACCGGATCACGGTACCGGGCCGTGACCCGTCCGTGACCTCGGCGGGCCGGAACGGCGAGCCGCCCGGGCACCCGGCGCGGAGCCGGGCACCCGGGCGGCCCTGGGTGCAGTGGCGGTCAGCCGACCGGGACGGCGAACCGCTCGAGCGCGGCGGCCAGCCCGCCGTCGACGCGGGCGGTCAGCCGGGTGCCGGCGGCCTCGTGCTCCTCGCTGAGCACCTCGCCGTCGCGGTGCACGCGGGCGACCAGGTCGCCGCGGTCGTAGGGCACGAGCACCTCGACCTCGACGTCCGGGTGCGGCAGCCGGGCGGCCACGACCTCGCGCAGCTGCTCGAGGCCCTCACCGGTGCGCGCGGAGACCCAGACGGCACCGGGCAGCGCCCGGCGCAGGGTCAGCACGTCGTCCTCGGTCATGGCGTCGACCTTGTTGACGACGATCAGCTCGGGCACCGCCGCGGCGTCGATCTCCCGCAGCACCACGTGCACCGCGTCGATCTGGCCGAGCGGGTCGGGGTCGGAGCCGTCGACGACGTGCAGCAGCAGGTCGGCGCCGGCCACCTCCTCCAGCGTGGAGCGGAAGGCGTCGACGAGCTGGTGCGGCAGGTGCCGCACGAAGCCGACGGTGTCGGTGAGCGTGAACTCGCGGCCGTCGGGCGTCATGGCGCGGCGCACCGTCGGGTCGAGCGTGGCGAACAGCGCGTTCTCCACGAGCACGCCCGCGCCGGTCAGCCGGTTGAGCAGGCTGGACTTGCCGGCGTTGGTGTACCCGGCGATCGCCACGCTCGGGACGGCGTTGCGGCTGCGGGACTGCCGCTGGGTGACCCGGGCGGTGGCCATGCCGGTGATCTCCCGGCGCAGCCTGCTCATCCGGGACCGGATCCGCCGCCGGTCGGTCTCGATCTTGGTCTCACCGGGGCCGCGGGTACCGATGCCGCCACCGCCGGCGACACGCCCACCGGCCTGCCGGGACATCGACTCACCCCACCCGCGCAGGCGCGGCAGCATGTACTGCATCTGCGCCAGCTCGACCTGGGCCTTGCCCTCCCGGCTGGTGGCGTGCTGGGCGAAGATGTCGAGGATCAGCGCGGTCCGGTCGACCACCTTGACCTTGAGGATCTTCTCCAGCGCGTTGAGCTGGCCGGGGGTCAGCTCGCCGTCGCAGATCACGGTGTCGGCGCCGGTCGCGGCCACGATGTCGCGGATCTCGTTCGCCTTGCCCGAGCCCACGTAGGTGCCGGCGTCGGGCTTGTCCCGCCGCTGGCTCACCGCCTCGAGGACCTGGGAGCCCGCGGTCTCGGCGAGCGCGGCCAGCTCGGCCAGCGAGCGGTCGGCGTCGGCCTGGGTGCCCTCGGTCCACACGCCGACGAGCACCACGCGCTCGAGGCGCAGCTGCCGGTACTCGACCTCGGTGACGTCGGCGAGTTCGGTGGACAGCCCGGCGACCCGGCGCAGTGCGCCACGGGCCTCGAGGGCGTAGGAGCCGGTCGTGTCGTCGTCCTCGTCCCACTGGCCGGCCGGCGCGGGACGGGTCTCGGCGAGCGTGTCGTCGTCGAGCGGGGTGCTCTCGGGGGCGGTCGTCATCACGTCCAGCGTGACACGCGAGGCCGCGCCGGTCACCTGGGTTGTCGTCTCTGCAGTCGTCATACGTCCCCTACAACACCGGAACGGGTCAGGTGCATCCCGCCGGGAGGCGGGTAGGGCGGGACGGACACCACAGCCGAGGAGGAACTCCCGTGAGCACCAGCAGCGACGCCGGCACCGACGACCCCGGCCGCGACCCCGCCGGCCTCGAGGTGCCGCGCAACCCCTTCGGCGGCGCCGACCAGGACACCGGGGCCGGCAAGCCGCGCGGCACCGGCAACGTGGGCCCCGGCGACAAGCCCGAGGCGCCGACCGACGAGCCCGAGACGCGCGCCGACACCCCGGACACCCCCTAGTCAGGCGCCGAGCCACTCCCGGGTCAGCTCGCCGGAGGCGACGACGACGGCGGGACCGCGCAGCACCGTCGTCTCCGGGGAGACGTCCACCGTGAGCCGGCCGCCGGGGACGTCGACGACGACGGTGCCGCGCACCGCGGCGTCGTCCGCGCCCGCCGCCAGCGCCGCGTACGCCGTGGCGCAGGCGCCGGTGCCGCAGGAGCGAGTCTCCCCCACCCCGCGCTCGTGCACCCGCAGCCGCACGTGCGCGTCGGCGCCCTCGGCCGGGCTCGCGAGCACCCGCACGAACTCGACGTTGACGCCCTCGGGGAACAGGCCCGCGTCGAAGTCCGGCTGCCGGCCGAGGTCCAGGGCGTCGAGGTCGGCGTCGGTCAGGCAGACCAGGTGGGGGTTGCCCATCGACACCGCCTGACCGGGGAACGCCTGGCCGCCGACGGTGGCCTCGCCGCGGCCGAACGGCCGGGCCGGGCCCATGTCGACCCAGTAGGTTCCGTCGGCGCCCGCGCCGACCCGCCGCGGGCCGCCCCGGGTGCCGACCAGCACGCCGTCGGCGCAGGCGGCGCGGTCGAGCAGGCCCTCGGTGACCAGCGCGTGCAGGAACAGCCGGATGCCGTTGCCGCACATCTCCGCGTGCGAGCCGTCGGCGTTGCGGTGGTCCATGAACCACTCGCAGGCGTCGAGGGCGTCGCCGAGGACGGCGGGCGCGTCGGGCACGTGCCGGCTGCGCACGACCCGCAGGACGCCGTCGCCGCCGAGGCCGGCACGGCGCTCGCACAGCCGCTGCACGAGGGCGGCGTCGAGGCGGGCCTCGGGCCAGCGGTCCCCGTCGGGGTCGGGCAGGACGACGAAGTCGTTCTCGGTGCCGTGCCCGAGGAGGAACCGGTCGCTCACCGCCCGATCGTACGGCCGGCGAGCAGCGCCCCGACGGCGTCGGCGAGGTCGGGGCGGGCGGCGTCGAACCACGTCGTCGCCGCGTCCCGGCGGAACCAGGAGCGCTGACGGCGGACGAAGCGGCGGGTGGTGCCCACCGTCCGCTCGCGCGCCTCGTCAGCCGTGAGCGCGCCGTCGAGCTGGGCGAGCACCTGCGCGTAGCCGAGCGCCCGGGAGGCGGTGGGGCCCTCGCGCAGACCCTCGGCCACCAGCGCCTCGACCTCGGCGACGAACCCGGCGGCCCACATCCGGTCCACCCGGGCGGCGACCCGCTCGTCGAGCTCGGCGGGCTCGCGGTCCAGGCCGACGACCACCGCCGGGTAGTGCGGCCGCGGCTCGGGCAGCGTCGCGCGGAACGGCCGGCCGGTGATCTCCACGACCTCCAGCGCGCGCACGATCCGCCGCCCGTTCGACGGCAGGACCGCCGCCGCGGCGGCGGGGTCGACCGCGGCCAGCCGGGCGTGCAGCGCGGCGGGGCCGGACTCCTCCAGCTCCGCCTGCAGCCGGGCCCGCACGGCGGGGTCGGTGCCGGGGATGTCGAGGTCGTCGAGGACGGCGCGCACGTACAGCCCCGACCCGCCGACCAGCAGCGGCAGCACCCCGCGAGCCCGCAGCCGGTCCACCTCCGCCCGCGCCAGCCGCGCGTACTCGGCCACCGACGCCGCCTGCCGCACGGACCAGACGTCGAGCAGGTGGTGCGGCACGCCCTGCCGCTCGGCGAGGTCGGGCTTGGCGGTGCCGATGTCCATGCCGCGGTAGAGCTGCATCGAGTCGGCGTTGACCACCTCGCCGCCGAGCCGCTGCGCCAGCGTCACCGCGAGCGCGGTCTTGCCGGTCGCCGTCGGCCCCACGACGGCGACGACGGGCGGCGCCGTCACGGGGTGGTCCCGGCGGCCGTCCAGGACGCCACGAGGTAGCCCACGCCGAACGGGGCGTCGTCGAAGCGCAGCTCGGCGGCGACGTCCCGGCCGGCCAGCAGCGCGCCGGCCGCCCGCCAGGCCGGCACGCCGGCCGCCAGCAGCCGTTCCCCCTCGGCCGGGTCCAGCGCGGCGAGCGCGGCGGCGTCCCCGGCGGCCAGCGCCGCGGCGACGGCGGCGTCGAAGGGCGCGGCGGCGGGGTCGAGGTGGCCGGGCGCCTTCTCGCTGCGGCGCGCGGAGCCGTCGCCCATGACCAGCAGGCCGGCACCGGGCAGCTCCGCGACGGCGGCGGCGAGGTCGCCGGGGCCGACGCCGACGCGCGGGCCGGGGTGCCCGGCGCGGCGCAGCAGCCACGCGCCGACGGTCAGCGACAGCGGCAACCGCCGGCCGCCGGGCCGCACCTCCCCGTCCAGCGGCACCTCGACGTCCACGCCGAACCCGCGCAGGTCCCCGGCGTCGCCCGGGCCGTGCCGGCCCTCCGCGTCGGGGCCGACGACGACCACCGGGCCCGGTGCGGCCGCCACCAGTGCGGCGACCGCGTCGGTGCACGCGGCGAGCAGCGCGGCGGTGTCCGCGGCGGCCCGTCCGGCGACCTCGGGGAGCAGCAGCGGCGGGCACGGGCAGAACGCGACCGGGACGGCTGCGGCGGGACTGCTGCTCACCGGAGCAGTCTCGCCGATGCGGCGTGGGACACTGCGGTGCGTGTCGAGCACGACGAACCCCGGAGACGGGTCGCAGCAGGTCCCCACGCCCGAGACGGCGGGTCCCGACGCGGTCACCCCGGAGGCCGGGACGCCCGCCGCGCCCACCCCCGACGCGGCGGCGCTGGCCGACCCGGCGGCGGGCGGGAGCGCTCCCGAGGCCGAGGCCCCCGCCGCTGAGACCCCCGCTGCCGAGACCCCCGCCGCCGAGACCCCCGCCGCCGAGACCCCCGCCGCCGAGACCGCGACCCCCGAGACCGCGACCCCCGAGACCGCCGCCCCGGAGGCCGCCACCCCCGAGGCCGCGCCGCCCGCCGGGGTGGTGACCGCGCCGGCCGCCGAGGCGGCGTCGGACCCCGCGCAGTGGGGCCGGGTCGACGAGGACGGGACCGTCTACGTGCGCACCGCCGACGGCGAGCGCGCGGTCGGCTCCTGGCAGGCCGGCGACCCGGCCGCGGGCCTGGCGCACTTCGCCCGCCGCTACGACGACCTGGCGACCGAGGTCGGGCTGCTCGAGGCCCGGCTGAAGGCGCACACCGGCAACCCGAACGAGATCAAGGCCAAGGCGCAGGCGCTGGCCGACACCATCCCCGCGGCCACCGCCGTCGGCGACCTCGACGGGCTGGCCGCCCGCGCCCGCGCGATGGTCGACACCGCCGACTCCGCCGCCGCCGAGTCGCGCGCCGAGAAGGCCGCCGCCCGCGCCGCGCAGGTCGCCCGCAAGGAGGCGCTGGCCGCCGAGGCGGAGCAGATCGCCGCGGAGTCGACGTCGTGGAAGGCCGCCGGCGACCGGCTCAAGGCGATCGTCGAGGAGTGGAAGACCATCCGCGGGATCGACCGGAAGACCGACGAGGCGCTGTGGTCGCGCTTCGCGGCCGCCCGGGACGCCTTCGGCCGCCGCCGCGGCGCGCACTTCGCCGCCCTCGACGCCCAGCGCGGCGAGGCGCGCGCGGCCAAGCAGGAGCTCATCGCCGAGGCGCAGCAGTTGTCGACGTCGACCGACTGGGGCCCGACCAGCGCCGCGATGCGGTCGCTCATGGACCGCTGGAAGGCGGTGCCGCGCACCGGCCGCGACGGCGACGACGACCTGTGGAAGCAGTTCCGCGCCGCGCAGGACGTCTTCTTCACCGCCCGCGCGGAGTCGGACAAGGCGCGCAACTCCGAGCAGCTGGCCAACCAGCAGGCGAAGGAGGAGCTGCTGGCCGAGGCCGAGAAGCTCGACCCGTCGACCGACCTGCGCGGCGCCCAGGCCGCGCTGCGCCGGATCCAGGAGCGCTACGACGCCATCGGCCACGTGCCGCGCGGCGCGATGCGCTCGCTGGAGGACCGCATGCAGGCCGTCGAGCAGCGGGTCCGGGGCCCCGCGGACGCCGGCCGGGTGCGCACCGCGCCGGAGAACCCGATGGTCGCCTCGATGCGGGCCGCCGTCACCAAGGCCGAGGAGCAGCTGGCCAAGGCCGAGGCCTCCGGGGACGCGAAGCGGATCTCCCGGGCGCGGGCGGACCTGGAGACCCGCCGCGAGTGGCTGGCCGAGGCCGAGCGGTCCTCCCGCCGCTAGCCGTCCGCACACCGGAGGGGCCCGCCCGGGGATCCGGGCGGGCCCCTCCCGTGTCAGGCGGGTGCGCCGATGCGCGGCATGCCGAGCAGCACGCCGGGCGTGGTCGGGCGGGTTCCGGCCTCGTGCGCGTCGCCGGCGCGGGTGCGGCGGTGCGACAGCAGCGGGCCGTCGGCGACCAGGTGGTGCGGCGCGGCCGCGGTGACGACGGTCTCGACGACGTCGCCGGGTCGCACGCCCTCGCCGCCGGCGAAGTGCACCAGCCGCCCGTCGCGGGCGCGGCCGCTCATCCGGCCGGTGCGGGCGTCCTTGCTGCCCTCCCCCGCGGCGGCCAGCAGCTCCACCGTGCGGCCGACCTGCGCGCGGTTCTCCGCCCAGCTGATCTCGTCCTGCAGCGCGGTCAGCCGCAGGTAGCGCTCCTGCACGACCTCCTTGGGCAGCTGGCCGTCCATCGTGGCGGCCGGCGTCCCGGGACGCTTGGAGTACTGGAAGGTGAACGCGCTCGCGAAGCGGGCCCGCCGCACCACCTCGAGGGTCTGCTCGAAGTCGGCCTCGGTCTCGCCGGGGAACCCGACGATGACGTCCGTGGTGATCGCGGCGTCCGGCATGGCGGCGCGGACCCGGTCGATGATCCCGAGGTAGCGGTCCTGCCGGTAGCCGCGGCGCATGCGGCGCAGCACGTCATCGGACCCCGACTGCAGCGGCATGTGCAGCTGGTGGCACACCGCCGGCGTCTCGGCCATCGCCTCGATGACGTCGTCGGTGAACTCCCGCGGGTGCGGGCTGGTGAACCGGAGCCGCTCCAGGCCCTCGATCCGGCCGGCGGCGCGCAGCAGGTCGGCGAACGCGCCCCGGTCCCGGAACTCGACGCCGTAGGCGTTCACGTTCTGCCCGAGCAGGGTCACCTCGAGCACGCCCTGGTCGACCAGCGCCTGCACCTCGGCCAGGATCTCACCCGGCCGGCGGTCCTTCTCCTTGCCGCGCAGCGCCGGGACGATGCAGAACGTGCAGGTGTTGTTGCAGCCGACGCTGATCGACACCCACCCGGAGTAGGCGGAGTCCCGCTTGGCCGGCAGCGTCGAGGGGAAGACCTCGAGTGCCTCGGCGATCTCCACCTGCGCCTCGGCGTTGTGCCGGGCCCGCTCCAGCAGCGCCGGCAGCGACCCGACGTTGTGCGTCCCGAAGACGACGTCGACCCACGGCGCCCGCTGCACGATCTCGCCGCGGTCCTTCTGCGCCAGGCACCCGCCGACGGCGATCTGCATGCCCGGGTGCGCGTCCTTCACCGGGCGCAGGTGGCCGAGGTTGCCGTAGAGGCGGTTGTCGGCGTTCTCCCGCACGGCGCAGGTGTTGAGCACGACGACGTCCGCGTCCTCGCCCTCGGGCGCCGCCGCGTAGCCGGCGGCCTCCAGCAGCCCGGACAGCCGCTCGGAGTCGTGCACGTTCATCTGGCACCCGTAGGTGCGCACCCGGTAGGTGCGCGGCGGGCTGGCGACCTCGGTTCCCATGACGCCTGCGAGGGTACGGCGCGACACCGGTCACACGGCGTCACCGCCTTCGTTACTCGACCGTGACGCCCCCGGGACGTCGGCACCTGCTCACGGCCCTAGGGTTCCGGACGTGACCAGCCAGCTCGCCGGAGGACCTCTCGTCCAGCTGACCGGCGTCAACAAGTGGTTCGGTGACCTGCACGTCCTGCAGGACATCGACCTCTCGATCGACCGCGGCGAGGTCGTCGTGGTCATCGGGCCGTCCGGGTCGGGCAAGTCGACGCTGTGCCGCGCGATCAACCGGCTGGAGGCCATCCAGCAGGGCGAGATCCGCATCGACGGCGAGAAGCTGCCCGAGGAGGGCAAGGCGCTCGCCCGGCTGCGCAGCGACGTCGGGATGGTCTTCCAGAGCTTCAACCTCTTCGCCCACAAGACGATCCTCGAGAACGTCACCCTCGCCCCGACGCGCGTGCGCCGGATGCCGAAGGCCGACGCCGAGCGGCGGGCGCGCGAGCTGCTCGACCGGGTCGGCGTCGGGCACCAGGCCGACAAGTACCCCGCCCAGCTGTCGGGCGGCCAGCAGCAGCGCGTGGCCATCGCCCGCGCGCTGGCCATGGACCCCAAGGTCATCCTCTTCGACGAGCCGACGTCGGCCCTCGACCCCGAGATGATCAACGAGGTCCTCGACGTCATGACCTCGCTGGCCCGCGAGGGCATGACGATGGTCGTCGTCACCCACGAGATGGGCTTCGCCCGCCGGGCGGCCAACCGGGTGGTGTTCATGGACGGCGGCCGGATCGTCGAGTCCGCCGACCCGGAGACCTTCTTCACCAGCCCGCGCTCGGAGCGGGCCCGCGACTTCCTGTCCAAGATCCTCAACCACTGACCCACCCGGGAGGACACCCCATGCGCAGCACCCGACGGCTCGCGGCCCTGGCCACCCTCGGCCTGGCCCTGGCCGCCTGCTCCAGCGAGGCGGGCACCCAGGCCGAGGAGTCGGCCGAGAACACCGCCGAGGTCCAGGAGGACGTCGAGTTCGAGGCCGGCACGACGATGGCCGAGCTCAACGAGGCCGGTGCCATCACCATCGGCACCAAGTTCGACCAGCCCGGCTTCGGCCTGCTCAACCCGCAGACCGGGGACCCCGAGGGCTTCGACGTCGAGATCGCCAAGATCGTCGCGGCCGAGCTGGGCATCCCGGAGGACGGCATCACCTGGACCGAGACGGTGTCGGCCAACCGGGAGCCGTTCATCCAGAACGGCCAGGTCGACATGGTCGTGGCCACCTACACGATCAACGACGCCCGCAAGCAGGTCGTGGACTTCGCCGGGCCGTACTACATCGCGGGCCAGGACATCATGGTCGCCGAGGGCAACCCCGAGGGCATCGAGGGCCCCGACGACCTGGCCGGGAAGACCGTGTGCTCGGTCGAGGGCTCGACGCCCGCGCAGAACATCCGGGACAACTACCCGCAGGCCCAACTGGTCACCTACGACGTCTACTCCAAGTGCGCCGACGACCTGCGCAACGGCAACGTGCAGGCGGTGACGACGGACAACGTCATCCTCACCGGCCTGGTCGCCGGCAGCGACGGCGCCTTCGAGCTGGTGGGCAACCCGTTCACCGAGGAGCCCTACGGCATCGGGCTCGAGCTCGGCGACACGGACTTCCGCAACTTCATCAACGACGTCCTCGAGGAGTCCTTCGAGGACGGCCGCTGGGCCGACGCGTGGGACCGCACCGCCGGCTCCATCACCGGCGAGGAGGCCCCCGAGCCGCCGACGGTCGACCGGTACTGATCCCACTCGACCCGGACGGACGCGACGCCGCCGGGCGGGCTCCCGCCCGGCGGCGTCGCCCCGTCCCCGACCTCCCGAGGGCGCGGTGCAGTTCCTCAGCGACAACTCCGACCTGTTGTGGAGCGCGTTCCTGACGACGCTCTCCCTCGCCGTCGTCAGCGGCGTGTGCGCCCTGGTGCTCGGCACCGTGCTCGCGGGCATGCGGGTGAGCCCCGTCCCGCCGCTGCGCGGGCTGGCGACCTTCTACGTCGAGGTCTTCCGCAACACCCCGCTGACGGTGGTGTTCTTCTTCCTCGCCTTCGGCATCGTGCAGATCGACCTGCAGTTCCCGAGCCGGTTCATCACCGCCGTCGCCGCGCTGTCGCTCTACACCGCCGCGTTCGTCTGCGAGGCGCTGCGCTCGGGCATCAACGCCGTCCCGCCGGGGCAGGCGGAGGCCGCCCGCGCGCTGGGCCTGACCTTCGGCCAGTCGCTGCGCCAGGTGGTGCTCCCCCAGGCCTTCCGCACCGTGGTGCCGCCGCTGGGCAACGTGTGGATCGCGCTGGCGAAGAACACCTCGATCGCCGCCGGCTTCGCGGTGACGGACCTGACCGCCGCCCTGCAGCGGCTGGCCAACACCAACGCCGACCAGCTGCTCGCCGTGTTCGCCGCGGTCGTCGCCGGCTACCTGGTCATCACACTGCCCTCCGCCTGGCTGATCCGGGTGGTCGAGACCCGGGTGGCGATCGTCCGATGAGCAGCACCGTCCTGTTCGACCTGCCCGGCCCGCAGGCCCGCCGCCGCCAGCGGATCGGCACCGTCGTCGGCGCGCTGGTCATCGCGGCCCTCGTCGGGTGGGCACTGTGGCGCCTGGGCGTCAACGGCCAGCTCGAGCCCGACCGCTGGGCCATCCTGTTCGACCCGGCGTCCGGGGTGCCGCAGGCGCTGTGGGAGGGCCTGGTCAACACCCTCGCCGCGGCGGCCGTCGGCATGGTGCTGGCCACCCTGCTCGGCGCGCTGCTCGCCGTGGGGCGGCTGTCCGACCACGCCTGGGTGCGGGCCCCGGTCGGTGTGGTGATCGAGTTCTTCCGCGCCGTGCCGCTGCTGATCCTGATCCTGTTCTGCCTGCTGTTCCTGCCGACCGTCGGCGTCCCGATGACCGCGTTCCGCGCGCTGGTCCTCGGCCTGACGCTCTACAACATGGCCGTGCTGGCCGAGATCTTCCGCGCCGGCATCCTGTCGGTGGACCGCGGGCAGCGGGAGGCGGCCTTCGCCCTCGGCATGCGCAAGACGCAGGTCATGACCCTGGTCCTGCTGCCCCAGGCGGTGCGGCGGATGCTGCCGGTGCTGGTGGCCCAGCTGGTGGTGCTGCTCAAGGACTCGTCGCTGGGCTTCATCGTCGGCTACGTCGAGCTGCTGCGGACCGCCCGGAGCCTGGTGGAGTTCTTCGCCTTCTCCTTCGGCAACACCTACACGTTCCAGCTGTACGTGGCCGCCGCGGTGATCTACATCGTGGTCAACGTGCTGCTGTCCTGGCTGGCCAGGTACGTGGAGAAGCGCACCCGGCGGAACACGAAGGCGGCCGCGGCCAAGGACGTCGAGCTGCCCGCCGACGTGCAGATGGGCGGGGGCGGCGGGCCGGTCTGACCCGGGGGCCGCGGGACACGGAACGGTCACGCGGCGTCCCGTCCGCCCCGCCGCGCACCCCGGGCCCGTCGGTGGTCAGCCCGCGCGGCGGGGCTGCCGAGAGGGGACCCGTGGACACCGCTCTCCGCCCCGCCGTGCCGCCGCTGCCCTCGGTGGTGCGCCTGCCCGAGGGACAGGTCGACGTCGCCCAGGACTTCGTGACCCGCCTGCGCGCGGCCGCCGTGCAGTTCGCCGTCGCCGCCGGTGCCCAGACCGCCGTGGTCCGCGAGGCCGTGCCGCCGGCCCGGCACCGGCGGGCCCGCTGCCGGGTGGTGCTGCGCGCCGCCGACGGCAGCGAGCGCGACCTGACCTTCCTCGGCCCGGTCAGCCGGCCGGCCGTGCTGCCCGACCGCACGTTCGAGCAGCAGATCCAGCAGTGGCTGGCCGCCCGGGTGGGCGACGAGGGCGAGTGGCTGGTGGCCGACGACGAGGCGCCCGACGGCGTCGCCGTGGACCTCACCGCGTGGACCGGCCGGCCCGCGGCGGCCGGCCTGCCGACCCAGGCGATGCCGCTGCAGAGGGCCCAGGCGGTCCCGGGGCCCGCGCACGCGCCGGCGACCGCAGCGGTGCCCGCCGTCGCCACCCCGCTCGCGGGCTGACCCCACTCCGGACGGACAGCGGCCGGTCGCCCCGAGGGCGGCCGGCCGCTGGCGTTCCGTGGACGGACGGGGACGGGCCCGTCAGAGGTCGGCGTCGCCCCAGCCCGCGGAGTCCTCGTCGGGGTCGGTGCCGAAGCCGGTCTCGTCCATGACCTCGCGCACCACGCCCGCGGCCAGGCCGCCGTTGTAGCCCTTGCGCGCGAGCATCCCGACCAGCCGGCGGGTGGCGGTGACCCGGTCCACCCGGCGCAGCGCCGGGAGCCGGCGCTCCACCAGGTGGCGGGCGGCGGCCCGCTCGTCCTCCTCGTCGACCTGCGCGAGGGCCTGCTCGGCGTCCTCGCCGTCGACGCCCTTGGCGCGCAGCTCGGCGCGCAGCGCCCGCCGGGCCAGGCCGCGGCCGGCCTGCCGGGAGCTCACCCACGCGCGGGCGAAGGCGGCGTCGTCGATGAGCCCGACGTCGCCGAACCGGTCGAGGACCGCGGTCGCGGCCTCCTCCGGGACGCCGCGGCGCTCGAGCAGGTCGGCCAGCTGCCGGCGGGTCCTGGCCGCGCCGGTCAGGGCCCGCAGGCAGATGGCCCGGGCCACCGACTCCGGGTCCCCCGGGTCGTCGGCGTCGCGGTCCCAGGGGACGGGTGCGGTCCCCGCACCGGCGGCGGCCGGGCCGTCCGGGTCAGGGGACGGCCCGGACCGCCGCCGCCCGCGCCCACCCCGGCCCGGGGAGCCCGGCTGGCGAGCTCCCCGGGCGCGGCGGCCTGCGGGGCGATCGGCCTGCTCGGGCCCGGCCTCCTCGGGGGCCGGGCCGGACCAGCCGGTCACGAGGTCGCTCAGAAGTCGACCGGGTCAGCGGCCGGGGCGTCGACCTGCGGGCCGATGCCCAGCTTCTCCTTGACCTTCTTCTCGATCTCGTCGGCGAGGTCGGGGTTGTCGCGCAGGAACGTGCGGACGTTCTCCTTGCCCTGGCCGAGCTGGTCGCCCTCGTACGTGTACCAGGCACCGGACTTGCGGATGAAGCCCTGCTCGACGCCGGCGTCGATGAGGCCGCCCTCGCGGCTGAACCCGACGCCCCACAGCAGGTCGAGCTCGGCCTGCTTGAACGGCGCGGCGACCTTGTTCTTGACGACCTTGACGCGGACCCGGCTGCCGACGGCCTCGGTGCCCTGCTTGAGGGTCTCGATCCGGCGGACGTCCAGGCGGACCGACGAGTAGAACTTCAGCGCGCGGCCACCGGTGGTCACCTCGGGCGAGCCGTAGACGATGCCGACCTTCTCGCGCAGCTGGTTGATGAAGATCGCGGTGGTGCCCGAGTTGTTCAGCGCACCGGTGATCTTCCGCAGCGCCTGGCTCATGAGGCGGGCCTGCAGGCCGACGTGGCTGTCACCCATCTCGCCCTCGATCTCGGCGCGGGGCACGAGGGCCGCCACGGAGTCGATGACGATGATGTCGAGCGCGCCGGAGCGGATCAGCATGTCGGCGATCTCGAGGGCCTGCTCACCGGTGTCGGGCTGGCTGACCAGCAGCGCGTCGGTGTCGACGCCGATGGCCCGGGCGTACTCCGGGTCGAGCGCGTGCTCGGCGTCGATGAAGGCCGCGATGCCGCCGGCGGCCTGGGCGTTGGCCACCGCGTGCAGGGCGACCGTGGTCTTGCCGGAGGCCTCCGGGCCGTAGACCTCGATGATGCGGCCGCGGGGCAGGCCGCCGATGCCGAGCGCGATGTCGAGGGCGATCGAGCCGGTCGGGATGACCTTGATCGCCTGCGCGGTGCTGTCGCCCAGGCGCATGACCGAGCCCTTGCCGAACTGCTTGTCGATCTGGGCGAGGGCCATGTCGAGGGCCTTGTCGCGGTCGAGCGTTGCCATGGTGCTCACCTTCGGGAAGTCGCGTGTCGTGGAGTCGATGCGGTGTCGGAGGGGAACGCTAGGCCGGGGGTCTGACACTTTCCGGTGACCGACTCGACCTGTGGAGGGACGACCTCCCTGTGGACCCACCCGTCACTGTAGGGCGAACACGTGTTCGAGTCGAGCACCACGGACGGGCGCCGACCGGTGTCGGGTCAGACCAGCCCGCGGGTGTGTGCGAACACCGCCGCCTGGGTGCGGTCGCGCACCTCCAGCTTGCCCAGGATCCGGGCGACGTGGGTCTTCACGGTCAGCTCCGACAGCACCAGTGCCTCGGCGATCTCGGCGTTGGACTCCCCGCGGGCCACCGCGCGCAGGACCTCGAGCTCCCGCTCGGTGAGCAGCGCGACCCGCGGGTCGGGCGGCGTCCCGCCGGGCAGCCGGTGGGCGAGGGTCTCCAGCAGCCGGCGGGTCACCCGGGGGGAGACCACCGCGTCCCCGGCGGCGACGGCGCGGACGGCGCGCAGCAGCTCGGTCGGCTCGGCGTTCTTGAGCAGGAACGCGCTGGCGCCGGCCCGCAGCGCCGCGAACGCGTGCTCGTCGAGGTCGAAGGTGGTGAGCACGAGGACCCGGCTGGGCAGGTCCTCGGCCACGATGCGGCGGGTCGCCTCGACGCCGTCGACACCGGGCATCCGCACGTCCATGACGACGACGTCGGGGCGCAGCTCGCGGGCCAGGGCGACCGCCCCGGCGCCGTCGCCCGCCTGGCCGACGACGGTGAGGTCCTCCTGCGACTCCAGCACCATCGACAGGCCGACGCGGACCAGCGGCTCGTCGTCGACGAGGAGGACCCGTGTGGTCACGGGGCCGCCACCGGGGACCCGTCCCCTGCAGCGCGCACCGCCGACAGCGGGAGGACCGCCGCGACCCGCCAGCCGCCCCCGGGCAGCGGCCCGGCGGTGACCGACCCGTCCCACGCCGCCACGCGCTCGCGCATGCCCACCAGGCCGTGGCCGCCCCGGCCGGGGACTGCTGCGGCGGGCGCGCCGTCGTCGACGACCTCGACGGTCAGCTCGGCCGGGTGCCAGTCCAGGCGCACCGTGGCCGACCGGGCGCCGCGGGCGTGGCGCAGCACGTTGGTCAGCGCCTCCTGCACCAGCCGGTGGACCGCGAGCTGGGCCCCGGCGGTGAGCGGGACCGGGTCCCCGGTGACGGTGAGCGCCGTGGGCAGGCCGGCGGCGCGCACCTGCTCGACGACGGTGCCGACGTCGGCCAGCCCGGGGGCCGGCGTCAGCTCCGCCCGGTCCCCGTCGGTGCGCAGCACGCCCACGAGGCGGTGCATCTCGGCGAGCGCCGCCCGGCCGGTGGCGGCGATCTGCGCCACGGCCGCGCGGGCCTGGTCGGTGCCGGGCGCGAAAGCGGCGCCGTCGGCCAGCGCCGTCATGACCGACAGGTTGTGGGCCACGACGTCGTGCAGGTCGCGGGCGATCCGCGCGCGCTCCTCGACGACGGCGATGCGGGCCTGCGCGTCCCGCTCCCGCTCGGCGCGCTCGGCGCGGTCCTCCAGGGCCTGCAGGTAGGCCCGGCGCGTGCGCCGACTGCGGCCGACGACGGCGGCGGTCACGGTGACCGCCGAGAGCGGGACGACGGCGGCGCCGTCCGGGCGGCCGGCCAGCGCGGCGACCCCCACGGCCAGGGGGACCAGCAGGCAGGTCCCGACGGCGGCGGCGACGCGTACCGGCTCACACCGGTCGGCGACCCAGACCAGCAGCCACCACACGACGACGCCGGCCGGCAGCAGCGCGCGGGGCTCCGGACCGTGCGAGGCCCACCAGCCGAGCACCAGCGTCACGCCGGCGACGAGCGCGGCGAACGGCGCCCGGGCACGGGCCAACGCCAGCGCCCAGAGCAGGAGGGAGACGGCGACCTCGGCGGGGGTCGGCCCACCGAAGCGGACGAGCGGGCCGACGGAGAGGAGGGCGCCGCCGACGACCGGGCCCACCGTCCGCACCACCGACCCGCCCGCCCCCCGCACCGGCTCCACGGGCGCCATCGTGCCGCCCCCGCGGCCGGGACGGGAGCTCACGCGTCCCGTCGGCGCACCGTCACCACCGCCGCCGCGAACAGCACCCCGAGGTAACCGCAGAGGACCGCGAAGCCGGTCCACGGCGCGAGCTCGTCGGGTCCGGTGGCGAGCTGCGCGACGCTGGACCCGGCCTGTCCGGGCAGCCACCGGACGACGTCGGGGCCCCAGCTCGAGGGCAGCAGGCTGCCGAGCACCGGCAGCAGGAAGACGACGGCGAACAGCGTGCCGATCGCGCCGCCGGTGGAGCGCAGCAGCCAGCCCAGACCGGAACCCAGCAGCCCGATCGCCGTCACGTACAGCGCGGCGCCGAGGACGGTGCGCGCCACCCCGGCGTCGGTGAGGGACACCCCGGCGTCGCCCAGCACGGCCTGGCCGACGAGGAAGGCGGCCAGGGCGGCCAGGCACGTGGTCACCAGGGCCACGGCGGCGAGCACGGCGGCACGGGCCAGCAGCACCGGCCAGCGCTGCGGGACCGCGGCGAAGACGACCCGCACGGCGCCGCTGGTGTACTCGCCGGTGACCAGCAGGACGCCCAGCACCCCGACCACGAGCCCGGCGAGGTTGTGTCCGCCGAGACTCAGGGCGACCGGGTCGGCCAGGTCCAGGCCGGGCGGGCCGCCCCGCCCCGCGGGTCCACCGGACTCCGCCGTCGCGGTGAACAGCAGGCCGAACAGGACCAGGGCGAGCGCGGCTCCGCCGAGCAGCCACCAGGTGGTCCGCAGCGACCGGACGGCGACCCACTGCCCGGCGAGCAGGCCGCGCACGCCGCCCCCGGCCGGTCGGGGCGGAGCGGGGCCCACGAGGGGGCGGCGCGCGTCGAGGGTGCCGGTGCCCGCCGTGCCGGTGCCCGCCGTGCCGGTGCTCATGCCAGGGCCTCCTGCCGGGCGTCGGTGCGGTACTCCTGGTCCTCGCGGGTCAGGTCCATGAACGCCTCCTCGAGGGAGGCCGACACGGGGGTCAGCTCGTGCAGCGTGATGCCGGCGCGGCCGGCCCGGTCGCCGACCTCGGCGGCCGAGAGCCCCTGCACCTCGATCAACCCGTGCTCGGGCGAGGAGAGGACGACGCCGTCGCCGGCCAGCAGCGGCGCGAGCGCGGCGGGGCGCGGGCTGCGGACCCGTACCGACGAGCCGCCGGCCCGCTGCAGGACGTCGGCGGTCGGCTCGTCGGCCACAAGCCGACCCCGGCCGAGGACGACCAGGTGGTCGGCGGTCACCGCCATCTCGCTCATGAGGTGGGAGGAGACGAGCACGGTCCGCCCCTCGGCCGCCAGCTGCCGGGTGAGGGTGCGGATCCACAGCACCCCGTCGGGGTCCAGGCCGTTGACCGGCTCGTCGAGCACGACGGTGGCCGGGTCGCCGAGCAGCGCCGTCGCGACGCCGAGGCGCTGGCCCATGCCGAGCGAGAAGCCGCCGACCCGCCGGTCGGCGACCGACGCCAGGCCGGCGAGGTCGAGGACGGCGTCGACCCGCGACCGCGGCAGGCCGGCCGTGGCCGCGAGGAGGCGCAGGTGGTCGCGCGCGGTGCGCCCCGGGTGGGCGGAGCGGGCCTCGAGCAGGGCGCCGACGGCGCGCAGCGGGGCCGGGAGGTCGGCGTAGCGGCGGCCGTCGACCCGCACGGTGCCGGCGGTCGGCCGGTCGAGGCCGACGACGACGCGCATCGTCGTCGACTTCCCGGCGCCGTTGGGGCCGAGGAAGCCGGTCACCCGGCCGGGGCGGATGGTCACGGTGAGGTCGTCGACGGCCGTGCGATCGCCGTAGCGCTTGGTCAGTCCGCGGATCTCGATCACGCCGCCGACGCTAGGGACGGCGGCGGCCCCGGCGCGTCGGCCGACAGGAGGCACTCCGGCGCGGGCGGCTACTCCGCGCGGAGTACGCCGGCGGGCTCAGCGGTCCCGTGCGGGGACGTCGTACTCCTCGCAGATCGCCAGCCACACGCGGCGCACCGGCACCCCGGCCTCGATCGCCTCGACCGCCGAGCGGCCCCCGAGCACGGAGAACACGTGGTCGCGCGCGACGCTCTCCGCCCGCATCGACCCGAACTGGGTCTCCAGCCGGGACCAGAACTCCTGCAGGCGCACGTCCCCGACGCTAGCGCGCGTCCCCGCCGGCCGTGGCGGCCGCGTGGTCGGCGATCCCCGTCCGCAGCCGGCGGACCAGCGCCGCCGGGTCGTCGGCGGCCAGCCGCAGCTCGCTCACGGGGCGGCCGCCGGTGCGGGCGAGCGGCAGCACCAGCGACGTCCGCAGCTCGACGTCGACCTGCGTGGACGCGACGACGGCGACCGACACCGCGCGCCGCTCCCCCTCCTCCGCGACGACGACCGTGCGCGAGCCCTCGACGCTGCGCCGCCGCACGCGCGCGGCGGCGATTTCCTCCCACGGCACCCGGACGTCGACGGTCCAGCCGCTGCGCACCCGCAGCCCCGCGGCGTCGACGGTGTGCGGGTGCACGCGCTGCCCGGCGAGCATCCCGACCATCCACAGCAGCCCGTAGACGCCGAGGACCGCCACCGCGACGCGCAGCGACGGCCACGGCAGCAGCCAGTCCACCAGCGGGATCTCGACCGCCGACAGCACGATGAACGTCCACATCACGGGCGCGGCCGCCGAGGCGTACGGGAAGGCGTCGGCGCCGGCCGGCACGTCGGGACGGCGGCGCACCCACCGCCACAGGCTGCGCCAGGTGCCGAGCTCGAAGGCCACCGCGCGGCGCACCAGCTCGCGGGCGGTCACGGGGTCTCCCCCGCGGCCGCGCCGCCCGGGACCAGGGCGCGCAGCCGGTCGAGGACCTCGTCGAGGGCGGACACCAGCCCGTCGAGGCGGTCCGGCGTCAGTCCGCCGAACAGCTGCTCCGCGAGCTGCGCCTGTCCCGCCGCCATCTCCTCCAGCAGCCGCCCGGCGCGGGCGGTGGGGGTCACCAGGGTGGCCCGCCGGTCGGTGGGGTGCGGCTCGCGGGTGACCAACCCGGCCCCGGCCAGCCCGTCGACCAGCCCCGTGACGTTGCGGGCGCTGACCCCGAGCGCGTCGGCCAGCGCGCGCTGGGTGCTCGGGCCGGCCGAGCGCAGCCGCCACAACAGCGTCGTGCGGGCGACGGTCAGCCCCTCGGCCGCCAGCGACGTCGCCATGTCCCGCCCGAGCAGGACGGTGACCTCCAGGACCCGGTCGAGTGCCGCGACCCGCGCCTCCGTCATCGTGAACCCCCTACACCGTGAACCACCTTCACGGTATACGACGGCCTAGGCTGGAGGCGTGTTCCCCAGCACGGGCTCGGCGACGTGGGACGTCGTCCTCGAGATCGGCATCGCGGTCTGCCTGCTGATCACGCTGGTGATGCTGTGGCGCAACATGCGCGGCCGCTGAGCAGCCGGGCGCTCAGCTCAGCGCCGCAGCCAGACCAGCGCCAGCGGGACCACCAGCGCCGCGGACACCCCGGCGACCAGGCCGAAGCCGCCCAGCGCCAGCAGCGGGCCGCCGACGGCCCCGGCGACCGCCGCGCCCAGGCCCATGAGCAGGTCCGCGCCGCCCTGCGCGGTGGGCCGCACCTCCGCCGGCACCGCCTCGGTGACCAGCGTGGAGCCCGCGATCAGCCCGCACGACCAGCCCAGCCCGAGCAGCAGCAGGCCGACGCCCAGCCGGCCGGCGGCCTCCGGCGGCGCCGTCCCGGCCACGCCCGCGGCGGCGAGGAGCAGCGCGCCGCCCAGCGCCACCGTCGCCCGCCGGCCCACCCGGTCGGCGAGCCAGCCGACGAGCGGGCTGAACAGGTACATGCCGGCCACGTGCACGCTGATGACCACGCCCACCAGCCGCAGCGTCGTCGCGTCGTCGTGCCCGCCGGCGTGACCCATGTGCACCGGCGTCATGACCATGACGCCGACCATCACCGCGTGGGAGACCACGACGGCGACCAGGCCGAGCCGGCCGCCGGGGTCGGCCCACACCGCGGCCAGCGCGCCCCGGGTGGCCCGCCGCGGGCGGCCGGGCGCCGGTCCGCCGTCGTCGGCGAGCCGGCGGGCCAGCAGCAGCGGGTCCGGGCGCAGGGCGAGCCACAGGCCGGCGGTGACGACGGCGAACACCGCGGCGGACACGGCGAAGCCGCCTCCGAGCGCGGGCAGGCCGAGCGCGCGCCCGAGGTCGGCGCCGGGCGCGGCGAGGTTGGGGCCGAGGACCGAGCCGACCGTGGTCGCCCAGACGACCAGCGACAGCGCGCGGCCGCGCCGCTCGGGGACGGCGAGGTCGGCCGCGGCGTAGCGCGCCTGCAGGCTGCACGCGGTCGCCGCGCCGAAGGCGAACAGCCCGGCGAGCAGCAGCGGCAGCGAGGACAGCGCCGCAGCGACGACGGTGACCACCGCGCCGCCGACGGCGACGGCGTACCCGGCGGCCAGCCCCGCCCGCCGCCCGGCCCGGTCGGACACCCGGGCGAGCGGGACGGCGAGCACCGCGGCGCCGAACACGCCCATCGTCTGCCCGAGCCCCGCGGCGGCGTCGCTGCCCGACACCTCCCGCGCGAGCAGCCCGCCGACGGTGATCCCGACGGTGACGCCGAGGCCGCCGAGCGCGACCGCGCCGGAGAGGACGGCGACGCTGCGCCGCTGCACCCGGCCGACGTCGACGGCCTCCCGCGTCGTCACAGCCCCAGCGACCGGCCGATGATCTCACGCATGATCTCGTTGGTGCCGCCGTAGATCGACTGCACCCGGGCGTCGCGCCAGGCCTTGGACACCGGGTACTCGTCCATGTAGCCGTAGCCGCCGTGCAGCTGCAGGCAGCGGTCGGCGACCTTGTTCTGCAGCTCGCTGGTCCAGTACTTGGCCATCGCCGCGTCGACGGCGGTCAGCTCGCCGGTGCCCAGCTGCCGCACGCACTCGTCGACGAACGTCCGCGCGACCGTCATCTCGGTGTGCAGCTCGGCGAGGACGAACCGGCTGTTCTGGAAGCTGCCGACCGGCCGGCCGAAGGCGGTCCGGCCGGTCACGTACTCGAGGGTCCGGGCGAGCACCGTCTCGCAGGCGGCCACCGCACCCACGGCGATCGACAGCCGCTCCTGCGGCAGGTTCTCCATGAGGTGGGCGAAGCCGCGGTTCTCCGTGCCGAGCAGGTTCTCCGCCGGCACCCGCACCTCGTCGAAGAACAGCTCGGCGGTGTCCTGCGCCTTGAGGCCGACCTTGTCGAGGTTGCGGCCGCGGGTGAACCCGGGCATGTCCCGCTCGACGACGAGCAGGCTGGTGCCCTTGGCGCCGGGGGCGTCGGGATCGGTGCGCGCCACCACGATGACCAGGTCGGCGTTGATGCCGTTGGTGATGAAGGTCTTGGCGCCGCTGAGCACCCAGGAGTCGCCGTCGCGGCGGGCCGTGGTGCGGATCGACTGCAGGTCGCTGCCGGTGCCCGGCTCGGTCATCGCGATCGCGGTGATCAGCTCACCGCGGCAGAAGCCGGGCAGCCAGCGCTGCGCCTGCTCCTCGGTGCACAGGTCGCGCAGGTAGGGCGAGACGACGTCGTTGTGCAGGCCGAAGCCCAGGCCGCTGGCGCCGACCCGGGTGACCTCCTCGTCGAGGACGGCGTTGTAGCGGAAGTCCCGGACCCCGCCGCCGCCGAACCGCTCCTCGATGTCCATCCCGAGCAGGCCCTGCTCACCGCCGGCGAGCCACACGTCGCGCGGGACGATCCCCTCGCGCTCCCACCGGTCGTGGAACGGCGCGACGTTCTTCTCCAGGAACGTGCGGACCGTCTGCCGGAAGTCCTCGTGCTCGGCCTCGTGGAGCGAGTGGCGCATGGCGGGCAGTGTGCCGCACGCCACCCCGGCCCGGGCGCACGCCGTCCGCTCCGGGCGTCGGCGCAGGCCAGCGGACTGTCGTACCCGCGGGGACACTGGACACGTGCCCGCTCTCGACCGGTTCTCCGCGCCCACCCGGGCCTGGTTCACCGGCGCCTTCGCCGAGCCCACGGCGGCCCAGGACGGCGCCTGGGACGCCATCAGCAGCGGCGAGCACGCGCTCGTCGTCGCCCCCACCGGGTCCGGGAAGACGCTGGCGGCCTTCCTCTGGTCGCTGGACCGGCTGACCAGCACGCCGCCGGCCGACGAGAGCCGCCGCTGCCGCGTCCTCTACGTCTCGCCGCTCAAGGCGCTGGCCGTCGACGTCGAGCGCAACCTGCGCGCCCCGCTGGCCGGCATCGGGCAGGCGGCCATGCGGTTGGGCCTGCCGCGCCCGGAGATCACCGTCGGCATCCGCTCCGGCGACACCCCGGCCGACGAGCGGCGGGCCTTCACCCGGCGGCCCACCGACATCCTCATCACCACGCCCGAGTCGCTGTTCCTCATGCTCACCAGCTCGGCGCGGGAGGCGCTGCGCGGGGTGGAGACGGTGATCGTCGACGAGGTGCACGCCGTCGCCGACAGCAAGCGCGGGGCGCACATGGCCGTCTCGCTCGACCGGCTCGACGAGCTGCTGGACCGCCCCGCGCAGCGGATCGGCCTGTCGGCCACGGTGCGCCCCATCGAGGAGGTCGCCACCTTCCTCGCCGGCGGCCGGCCGGTGCGGGTGGTGCAGCCGCCGGCGGGCAAGGAGTGGGACCTGTCGGTGGTCGTCCCGGTCGAGGACATGAGCCAGCTGGGGCAGCCCACCGGCGAGCTGGAGGGGTCGGCGGCCGGGGACCAGCCGCGGACGTCGATCTGGCCGGCGGTCGAGGAGCGGGTGCTCGACCTGGTCGAGGCGCACCGCAGCACGATCGTGTTCGCCAACTCCCGGCGGCTGGCCGAGCGGTTGACCAGCCGGCTCAACGAGATGGCCTACGAGCGGGCCACCGGTGAGGCCGTCCCGCCCGGCACCAACGCCGCGGCGCTCATGGCGCAGGCCGGCTCCGGCGGCGGCGTGCCCGAGGGCGTGCAGCCGGTCGCCGCGGCCCACCACGGCTCGGTGTCGCGGGAGCAGCGGGCGATCGTCGAGGAGGCGCTGAAGTCCGGGCGGCTGCCGGCGGTGGTCGCGACGTCGTCGCTCGAGCTCGGCATCGACATGGGCTCGGTCGACCTCGTCGTCCAGGTGGAGGCGCCGCCCACCGTGGCCGCGGGCCTGCAGCGGGTCGGCCGCGCCGGGCACCAGGTCGGCGCGGTCAGCCGCGGCGTGCTGTTCCCCAAGTTCCGCGGCGACCTGGTGCAGTGCGCGCTGGTCGCCGAGCGGATGAAGGCCGGCGCGATCGAGTCGATCCGCTACCTGCGCAACCCGCTCGACGTGCTGGCCCAGCAGATCGTGGCGATCGTGTCCGAGGGCCCGCGCACGGTCGAGGAGGTCGGTGCGCTGCTGCGCCGGTCGGCGCCGTTCTCCGGCCTGCCCGACTCCGCGCTGCACGCCGTCCTCGACATGCTGGCCGGCCGCTACCCCTCCGACGCGTTCGCCGAGCTGCGGCCGCGGCTGACGTGGGACCGGGTCACCGACACCCTGACCGCCCGCAGCGGCGCCCAGCGGCTGGCGGTCACCAGCGGCGGCACCATCCCCGACCGCGGGCTGTTCGGCGTCTTCCTCGTCGGCGGTGAGGGGTCCGGCGGGCGCCGGGTCGGCGAGCTCGACGAGGAGATGGTCTACGAGTCGCGGGTCGGCGACGTGTTCCTGCTCGGCTCGTCGTCGTGGCGGATCGAGGAGATCACCCACGACCGGGTGCTCGTCTCCCCCGCGCCCGGCCAGCCCGGGAAGATGCCGTTCTGGCACGGCGACGCCCCCGGCCGGCCGCTGGAGCTGGGCCGGGCGCTCGGCGCGTTCCTCCGCGAGGTCGGGTCGGCGACGCCGGACAGGGGCCGGGAGCGGGCGCAGGCCGCGGGCCTGGACGACTGGGGCGCGGCCAACCTGCTCGCCTACCTCGCCGAGCAGAAGGCGGCCACCGGCCACCTCCCCGACGACCGCACACTGCTGGTCGAGCGGTTCCGCGACGAGCTCGGCGACTGGCGGCTGGTCGTCCACTCCCCCTTCGGCGCGCAGGTCAACGCCCCGTGGGCGCTGGTGCTCGCCGCCCGGCTGCGCGAGCGCTACGGCGTCGACGTCGCCTCCATGCACTCCGACGACGGCATCGTGCTGCGGCTGCCCGACACCACCGGCGAGCCGCCCGAGGCCGACCTCGCCGTCCTCGACCCCGACGACGTCGAGCGCGAGGTGACCGCCGAGGTCGGCAGCTCCGCGCTGTTCGCCAGCCGCTTCCGCGAGTGCGCCGCCCGCGCGCTGCTGCTGCCCCGCCGCGACCCGCGCCGCCGCACGCCGCTGTGGCAGCAGCGCCAGCGCGCCGCCCAGCTGCTCAGCGTGGCCGGCGACTTCTCGTCCTTCCCCATCACGCTCGAGGCCGCCCGCGAGGTGCTGCAGGACGTCTACGACGTGCCAGGACTGGTCGAGCTGATGCGCGACGTCCGCTCCCGGCGGGTGCGGGTGGTCGACGTGCAGACGCAGGCCGCGAGCCCGTTCGCGCAGTCGCTGCTGTTCGGCTACGTCGGGCAGTTCCTCTACGAGGGCGACGCCCCGCTGGCCGAGCGCCGCGCGCAGGCGCTGGCGCTGGACACCGGCCTGCTCGCCGAGCTGCTCGGCCGCTCCGAGCTGCGCGAGCTGCTCGACGCCGAGGCGCTGGCCGAGGTGGAGCGCGAGCTGCAGCGGCTGCCCGCCGAGCGGCACCCCCGCGACGTCGACGGCGCCTCCGACCTGCTCCGCGGCCTGGGCGACCTCACCCCCGCCGAGGCGGCGCTGCGCGGCGTCCCCGCGGCGTGGCTGGAGGAGCTGGTGGCCTCGCGGCGGGCGATCGTCGTGCGGATCGCCGGCGAGGAGCGGCACGTCGCCATCGAGGACGCCGGCCGGCTGCGCGACGCGCTGGGCACCGCGCTGCCCGTGGGCGTGCCCGAGGCGTTCACCGAGCCGGTCGCCGACCCGCTGGGCGACATCGTCGGCCGCTACGCCCGCACCCACGGCCCGTTCCAGCCGGCCGAGGTCGCCGCGCGGCTCGGGCTGGGCGTCGCCGTCGTCACCGCCACCCTGCAGCGGCTGGTCGGCACCGGCCGGCTGGTCACCGGGGAGTTCCGGCCCGGCGGCACCGGCCAGGAGTGGTGCGACGCCGAGGTGCTGCGCTCGGTGCGCCGGCGCAGCCTGGCCAGGCTGCGCCAGGAGGTCGAGCCGGTGCCGATCGGCACGCTGGCCCGGTTCACGCCGGCCTGGCAGTCGGTGGGCAGCCGGATGCGCGGCGTCGACGGCGTCCTCGCGGTCGTCGAGCAGCTGGCCGGCGCGCTGGTGCCGGCGAGCGCGCTGGAGACGCTGGTGCTCCCGACCCGGGTGCGCGACTACTCCCCCGCGATGCTCGACGAGCTGACCAGCGCCGGCGAGGTGCTGTGGGCCGGCGCCGGCGGGCTGCCCGGCGGGGACGGCTGGATCAGCCTGGTGCCCGCCGACCTCGCCCCGCTGCTGCTGCCGGACACCGTCGAGCTGCCGGAGGAGGGCGGCGTCGGGTTCGCGGTCCTCGAGCAGCTGTCGGCCGGGCAGGCGGTGTTCTTCCGCGGCCTGTCCGACCTGGTCGGCTCCACCGACGACACCGCGCTCGCCGACGTCGTCTGGGACCTGGTGTGGGCCGGGCTCCTCACCAACGACACCCTCGCCCCGCTGCGCACGCGGCTGGCCGGCGGCGGCACGCACAAGCGGACGCCGGCGCCGCCGCGCGCCCGCGTGGACCGCACCCGCTACGGCCGCACCCGGCTGGGCCGCCCGGCGATGCCCAGCCGCACCGGCCCGCCCACGGTCGCCGGCCGCTGGTCGCGGCTGCCCGACCGGGAGGCCAACCCCACCCGGCGCACCACCGCCCGGGCCGAGGCGCTGCTCGAGCGGCACGGCGTGCTGACCCGCGGCGCGGTCGTGGCCGAGCAGGTGCCCGGCGGGTTCTCCGCGGTCTATCCGGTGCTGCGCGCGTTCGAGGAGAACAACCGGGCGCGGCGCGGTTACTTCGTCGAGACCCTCGGCGCCGCGCAGTTCGGCACGGTCGGCGCGGTCGACCGGCTGCGCGCGTTCGCCGTCCCCGACCGCACGCCCGAGGGCGCGGTGGTGCTCGCGGCCACCGACCCGGCCAACGTCTACGGCGCCGCCCTCCCCTGGCCCGACCGCACCGGCTCCGCCGACGGCGAGTCCACGGGGTCGTCGGCAGCGCAGGTCGCCGTCGACGTCGGCGAGGGCACCGGCGGCGGGAAGCGGGCCACCGGGCACCGCGCCGGGCGCAAGGCGGGGGCGCTGGTGGTCCTCGTCGACGGCGAGCTGGTGCTCTACGTCGAGCGCGGCGGCAAGACGCTGCTGTCGTGGACCGAGGACGAGCAGACGCTCAAGGAGGCGGCCACCGCGCTGTCGGGCGCCGTCGCCGCCGGGGCGCTGGGCCGGATGGTGGTGCAGAAGGCCGACGGCGCCTCGGTGCACCAGGACACCCCGCTGTCGTCGGCGCTGCAGGCGGCCGGGTTCGCGGCCACCCCGCGCGGGCTGCGTCTCCGCGGCTGACGGGAGCCGGCCCGCCCCGGACGCGTACCGTGGACCGTCGCAGTACGTGAGGGATCGAGGGATACAGACATGGCAGCCGGCACGGTCCGCTGGTTCGACGCGGACAAGGGCTTCGGGTTCATCGAGCCCCAGGACGGCGGGGACGACGTCTTCGTCCACTTCTCGTCCATCGAGGACACCGGTGGCTTCCGGACCCTCGACGAGGGCCAGCCCGTCGAGTACGACGCCACCGAGGGGCCGCGCGGCCCGCAGGCCGAGCGGGTGCGCCCGACCGGCGGCGCCCCGCGCGGCGGCCGCCGCGACGACCGCGGCGGCCGGGACGACCGGGGGCGGGACGACCGGGGACGGGACGACCGGGGACGGGACGACCGGGGACGGGACGACCGGGGGCGGGGCCGGGCTCCGCGCGGCATCGTCGTCCAGGGCACCGTGGCGCGCTTCGACGCCGACCGCGGCTTCGGGTTCATCGTCCCCGAGGACGTCTTCGTGCACGTCTCCGCGGTGACCCGCGGCGGCGACCTCGAGGAGGGCGACCGGGTCGAGTTCGAGCTGGTCGAGGGCAGCCGCGGCCTGCAGGCCGACTCCGTGCGGCTGCTGCCGTCGACCCCGCGCCGCGGCGGCTACGACCGCCCCGCACCCCGCGACCGCCGGGACGACCGCGGTGGCCGGGACCAGCGGCCGGCCCGCGCCCCGCGCGGCGGGGACGCCGGCGGCGACGCCGAGGGCACCGTGCAGTGGTTCAACGCCGAGAAGGGCTTCGGCTTCATCACCCCCGACGACGGCGGCGACGACGTCTTCGTGCACTACTCCGAGATCGAGGACGACGGCGGCTACCGCGAGCTCGAGGAGGGCCAGCGGGTCGCGTTCACCCGCACCTCCGGCGCCCGCGGCACCAGCGCCAGCGGCGTCCGCCCGCTCGGCTAGGTCGGCCGGTGCGGGCCGCCCGCTCCCCGCGGGCGGCCTCCACCAGCACCGACGCCCGGCTGCGCGACGGTCCTCAGCGGCAGCCGCGGAGCCAGGGGGCGAGCCAGCGCGACAGCCGCGGCATGACCACCTGGCCGAGCAGCACGACGACGACGGTCGCCGACAGCAGCAGCCGCGCCGGCAGCGGCCAGGCCGTGATGTGCGGGGCCACGAGCAGCTGGAAGCCGAGCGTGATGGCGAAGACCACGGCGATCGTCAGCACGGTGAGCCGCCAGCGCGGGCCCGGGCGCGGCGGGGTGAGCGCGGTGAAGAAGCTGTCCAGCCCGGCGACGCGGGCGTAGTCGGCGCCGTCGGCCAGGTGCTCGACGCGCTCGAGCGCCTGCTGCCGCTGCGCCGAGCGCTCCCAGCGGGCCAGCGACTCGCCGTCGGCGAAGCGGTAGACCAGGTGGTAGCGGGTGGAGCCCGGCCCGGGCCGCAGCAGGCTGGTGCCCAAGTTGCCCGGGAACGCCGCGGCCTGGCCGAGGACGTCGTCGGCCCAGCGCTCGAACGCCTCGCGCTGGGCGGGCCGCACGTCACGGGCGACGGTCACCGTCACCGGCTCGCCGGCGGTCGTCAGGTGTGAGGGCGTGGAGCTGGCCGGGGCGGGACGTCGCTGCACGCGTGCTGCAGCGCCCGCACCCGGCGCGCCGTTCCCGCCGCCGGGGTGACGTCCCTCGCTCCCCAGCAGTCGGAGGACCCCCTGCCCCCACCGCTCGCACGCTCGCGGCGGGCGCCTGCGGGGGGCCGAGGAGACGGTCACCAGGGACACTGGGGAGGTGCCCGAGGGAGACACCGTGTGGCTGGCGGCCAAGCGCATGAACACCGCGCTGGCCGGCGAGACGCTGCGCCGCGGGGAGCTGCGGGTGCCGCAGCTGGCCGCCACCGACCTCAAGGGCCGCACGGTCCGCGAGGTGGTCCCCCGCGGCAAGCACATGCTCACCCGGTTCACCGACGGCTGGACCCTGCGCACCCACTACCGCATGGACGGCAGCTGGCACATCTACCGCAAGGGCGCGCGCTGGCACGGCGGGCCGGCGTTCTCCATCCGCGCGATCCTCGCGACCGACCGGTGGGACTGCGTCGGCTACCGGCTGCACGACGTCACGATGGTCCGCACCACCGACGAGGAGCAGGTCGTCGGCCACCTCGGCCCCGACGTCCTCGGACCGGACTGGGACCTCGACGAGGCGCTGCGCCGGCTGCGGGCACACCTCGACGAGCAGATCGGCGTCGCGATCCTCGACCAGCGCAACCTGTGCGGGCCGGGGAACCTCTACAAGGTCGAGGGGCTGTTCGTCTGCGGCGTGCACCCGTGGATGCGGGTGGCCGACGTCGAGGACCTCCCCGGGCTCGTCGACCGGACCCGCACCCTGATGCTGGCCAACCGCGACCGCCCCGAGCAGAGCACCACCGGCGACCTGCGCCGCGGCCGCGACCACTGGGTGTACGGCCGCAAGGACAAGCCCTGCTACCGCTGCGGCACCCCGATCCTGCGCGGCGACCAGGGCCCGGACCTGCAGGAGCGGATCACGTACTGGTGCCCGACCTGCCAGGCCACCGACGCCCCCGTCGACCCGGCGGCCCGCACCGGCGAGCCCGGCCGCCCGCCGCCGCTGGCCAACGCCCACTAGGGACGCCGCGGGCCCGGCTCCTGGAGGAGCCGGGCC